>NZ_JAFCMA010000070.1:0-3500 GCF_018130125.1 Bradyrhizobium sp. AUGA SZCCT0177
GTCGCCGTCGCCGTGCCTTCGACCACCGACACGTCGGACAGCGTAATCGTGGTCACGTCCGCATCGTCGGTGACCGAGAATGTTGCATTCGCAACCGAAGTGTCGCCATCGCCGTCGGTAACCGTGTAGCTGAAGCTCTCGAGCCCGCCGGAAACAAAAACATCGTCGGGCTGGGCGATAAACCTATAGCTGCCGGTGGCAGTGACCTGGAAGCCGCCATGGGAGCCAGGAACTATCTGGGAATATCCGTCGTTTCCGAAAACAAGCACGATCCCGTTGACGTGAGTGACTGAGGCGCCGTCCGTCCCTTGGACGAAATCAAGTTGGCCCGTCGCAGTTGAGCCTTCCGCGACAGTCTGCGACGCCTCGAGGAAAGCCTGAGGTCCATCGTCCTGAAACTGGACTTGCAGCGCCACGCCAGACACGACGCTCGTCGAGTCACCATCGAAATCCGTAAGCGTGGCCTTGATGTGAAGGGCGGCCGTAACCGACGCTATGTCGTCGTGGGTGGCCAGGCTCGATCCGTCGAGACCGTGGGCGATCGGCTGATACTGGCCGATCCAGACGAAACCTTCGCTATCGACGTAGACCTTGAATATCTCGGTCTGGCCGGCGGAACCAACCACGGCCCCGTTTACGTCGGTGGACAGCATGATATGGATGCCGTCCAGCGTCGTCAGCCCGGAAGCAACAGAAGTGATCGGATTCCCGGCGCTGTCGGTAATCGCGAACGAATAGGTGCCCTCCTCGTCGGCGCCGACGCTACCTGAGAACAACGAGCCGGTAGCAAGCACGCTGGTCGACGATTTCGCGTAACCGATGGCATTCGCTTCAACGATCGCGCCGGGCGGAACATCAACCAATGGATTGACGTCATTGGCGGCGTTCGGATCGGCCGCGGTATTCACTCCGGGGCTCTCGTCTTCACTGATCTTGAACGTCTCGGTGACTACGGTTGTCGTCGTGATCGTCGATTCAATTCCGAAGACCTTGAACGAATTGCCGTCGGTGAATGTCTCCGGATTGCCGGACGAAGTCGTATCGAACTGAAAGTCGTTGTAGTTGCCGACCTTGAACACATCAAACGGCGTCGCGCCGGCTGCGTGAACCGTAGCAAGATCCGGCACTCCCTCCAGCACGTAACCGACCTGCAGCGCGCCCTGATAGACGGCCGTTGCCGTGACGGGCGAGCCGTTCACAGTGAAGGTCAATGCGACGAAGCTGCTGTTGTCGGTTGCCGACACGAAAACGTTGGCGGACTCGATGCCATGAGCTTCCGCGACATCGATCTTGAAGGTGGTGGAAGAGACGTCATAGCTATTGCTATTTGGAACACCGACAACAAAACTGTTGAGGAATTCCATCGTCAGTATTTCAGGCCCCGAGATGTTCGGATTGTTCTTCGGACCAGACTCTTCGTAGCCGTCAACGATCTGGCCATCGCCGATACCGATATTGCTGCCGGTCGTGTTGACGCTGTTGTCACCCTCGTAGACGTCGACGCCACTCAGCTTGATATCATGATTGCTCTGGCCATCCATGCCGCGGACATCGGTGTTGCCTGCCTGCAGCGTGTAGGTAATCGTCTCATTGGTCGTAACCGTCGTCTCGTTCGGCGCGCGCGCCGTGATGACCGGAATATCGTCGAGCACCGAAACGGTGAACGTACCAGCACCAAGAGAAACGCTGTCGCCGTCGCCGTCTGTCGCCACTACATAGGACGACAGGTCAATTACCTTGGTATTTTCCGTGTTGTCGCCGACTTGCGCGCCATCCAGCGTCGGGTGGTCGATCTGGTCCTTGAGCGTGAATGTGTAAGATCCGTCTGAACCAACCGCCAGCGTGAACACTTCACGATCGCCGCCGTCAAATCCCGGCGTGATGTTATCGACATAGCCGTGCAAGCCGTTGGCGTCGGTTACGATGAGAATTGGCTTGCCGCCCGAAGTCAGCCCACTATCGACCGGTACGGCGACGGGCTTGAGACCGAAACTGCCAAAACCGTCGGTGCCGAAATTGACCAGCGCGCCGAGTGTTCCAAACACAGCAGAGGTCGCGACGGCGGATTCGTTGCCATCGACTTCGCCGTCGCGGGAATTATCCAGATTGGAATCCGACAGACCCGGCGCATGCAGGCCATCTTCGTCAACGTTCGCAACAATTGACCCGGACGCGACCATAGTCGGACCGTCATCATCGAACGCGATGAACGAATTCTCGTTGCCGATCAAATTGACCTGGACTGATGAACTGGCCTGATCGCCGTCACCATCGGTCGCCGTTGTGGTGAGCTGCAGATTGAGCGTGCCCTCACCAACCAGATTCACAAACGTCTGCTCGTCGAACACTGATGGATTTTCTGAACCGCCATGGTCGATCGCCAGGAACTGGTCCACCGTGATCGTCGCCGTCGCCGGATCGGTCCCGTTCAGCTTGATCGTGAACGCGACATACTCGTCGCCATCGGCTGCGGTACCGGCAATCCGGCCCTCGATCGTGTTGGCGTCGACCTGAAACAGCGAGATCGCCCGCTCCCCGGCCGTCATGTTCTCCAGCGCCGTACCATCCAGCGCAGTCACCGTCAGGGTCGTGGCAATGCCATCGCTCGACAGCACCAGCGCCAGCTCCTTGCTGATACCGCCATCGCCGCCCGGCCCGTCCGTGCCAAAATCAACGCTCGCATTGGTGAACAGACCGGCCAGCGCACCTTCCGTCGTCGACAGCTCGCCAATCGCCTGCGCCTGGGTCGGCGTCTCCGACACCGTAACCGTGGTCGCCTTGTCGTCGACTTCCCCGTTATTGTCCTGCGGCACCTCGCCCGTGTTGTAGCGATCCGCGCCGATCGTCTCGTCCAGGTTGAGCAGGGCAAGCTTGGTGGTCTCGCCGCCCTCGCCCTCCGTCACTGTCGGGCCGTCGTCGTCAAAGGCAACAAAGCTGGTCTGGTTGCCGATCAGCGTGACCAGCACCGGCAGGCTGGCTTCGTCGCCATCGCCGTCGGTCGCCGTCGTCGTCAGCTGCAGGCTCAGCGTGCCCGCACCAACCGTGTTGAGGAATGCCTGTTCGTCGTACACTGACGGGCTGTCCGGGTCATGGTCGATCGCCAGGAACTGGTCCACCGTGATCGTCGCCGTCGCCGGATCGGTCCCGTTCAGCTTGATCGTGAACGCGACATACTCGTCGCCATCGGCTGCGGTACCGGCAATCCGGCCCTCGATCGTGTTGGCGTCGACCTGAAACAGCGAGATCGCCCGCTCCCCGGCCGTCATGGTCTCCAGCGCCGTACCATCCAGCGCAGTCACCGTCAGGGTCGTGGCAATGCCATCGCTCGACAGCACCAGCGCCAGCTCCTTGCTGATGCCGCCATCGCCGCCCGGCCCGTCCGTGCCAAAATCAACGCTCGCATTGGTGAACAGACCGGCCAGCGCACCTTCCGTCGTCGACAGCTCGCCAATCGCCTGCGCCTGGGTCGGCGTCTCCGACACCGTAACCGTGGTCGCCTT
>NZ_JAFCMA010000071.1:0-1493 GCF_018130125.1 Bradyrhizobium sp. AUGA SZCCT0177
TTGGCACCTTTAAGACATGCCACCGCCCCCGACGATGTCCGTTGTTCGGGGAAGACCGGAATTGGTCACCAGAGGGTCAAACCGACGCGAATGACCCAACTGAGACATGGGGCCCGGTCACAATCCTTATATATTTGTACGTCATTTCCCATTCGCGGCCAGCATCGCAAGGTGCTAGGCTTTAACAGTCGCACAAATGCGCGTCCTCACTGGAGGGGCACATGCAACGGCGCGAATTCATCAAGCTTGTAAGCGTCGCGGCGGGGACATGGCCGCTGTCGGCGCGAGCGCAGAAAGCCGGAACGAAAAGTCCTCGTATTGGCTACATTGGCACAACGCCTCGACCTCCGGACGAGGCCTTCAGACAACGTCTGCTTGAACTCGGGTATAATGAAGGCGAGAACATTGTCATTGAATTCCGCTGGACCGAGCGCAGCGGGCGTACGTCCGCGCAGGAAGCCGACGACCTCGTCCGTTCGAAACCGGATGTGATCCTTGCCGTCGCTTCCCCTTTAACGCGGGCCGTAAAGGACGCGACCAGCACGATACCAATCGTATTCGTGGATATAGGCGATCCAGTCGCTTACGGTTTTGTGGCCAGCCTTGCGCGACCTGGGGGTAATTTGACGGGCATGTCAGCCGGACTCTCGGAGACCGGCCCCAAAGGCCTCCAGATTCTAAAAGAACTTATTCCAAGCATGGAGCGCGTCTCAATCATTTCGAACCCCAACAATCCAGGCGACCTTCCGACGAGGAACGCACTTGAAATTGGGGCACCGGTCGTCGGTGTGAAACTCACTAACCATCCTGTCTCAAACTCGGATGATCTTACCCGAGTGTTCGACGCCTTGGCGAAGGACCGTCCCGATGGACTGTACGTGATTCCGGATCACTTCGTGTATACCCAGCGGGAACGGATCCTCGAGTTCGCTGCTAAGACCGGTTTCCCGCGATCTATGGATTACGCGAGTACGTACTGGCGGGCGGCCTGATGGCAATCGGCGCGAACCGCGTGGACATGTACCGCCGAGCCGCTAGCCACGTAGATCGAATTCTGAAAGGTACCAAGCCCGCCGACCTTCCGGTCGAACAGCCAACTAAATTCGAGCTGGTGATCAATCTCAAAACCGCTAAGGCGCTCGGCCTCACAATTCCATCCTCGCTGCTCGTGGCCGCCGGCGAGGTGATCGAATAAGACCAAACGGATGTCCGAGTTTGGCACCTTTAAGACATGCCACCGCCCCCGACGATGTCCGTTGTTCGGGGAAGACCGGAATTGGTCACCAGAGGGTCAAACCGACGCGAATGACCCCAAAGCGGGCATTAGGCCCTAGCCCTCAAACAACCCGTCATGCTTTGATAGGCTCAAGGGTATGGTCACTTTTGGGGGCGCCATTGGCAGACGACCGGGTAGAACGACGACTGGCAGCGGTGCTGGCGGCGGATGTCGCCGGGTATAGCCGTCTCATGGGTTCAAATGAGGAAGGCACGTT
>NZ_JAFCMA010000072.1:0-1293 GCF_018130125.1 Bradyrhizobium sp. AUGA SZCCT0177
GCACGCCGAAGGCATGACGCTGTTCGCGCAGGACCTCCATGGCGGCGCCGATCCGAGCTTTCAGATCAAGACCCGCGTCTTCACGGAATTGGCCTGGCATTCGCTGTTCATCCGCACGCTGCTGATCCGCCCCGACGCGTCGGATCTCGCCAGCTTCGTGCCGGAGCTGACCATCATCGATTTGCCGAGCTTCCGCGCCGACCCCAAACGTCACGGCTGCAAGTCCGAGAACGTCGTCGCGATCGATTTCGCCCGCAAGATCGTCCTGATCGGCGGGTCTTATTATGCCGGCGAGATGAAGAAGAGCGTGTTCACGACGCTGAACTATTATCTGCCCGCCAAGGGCGTGCTGCCGATGCACTGCTCGGCCAATGTCGGCCCCGACGGCGACACCGCGATCTTCTTCGGCCTGTCCGGCACCGGCAAGACCACGCTGTCGGCCGATCCCAAGCGCACGCTGATCGGCGACGACGAGCATGGCTGGGGCAAGGACGGCGTCTTCAATTTCGAAGGCGGCTGCTACGCCAAGTGTATCAAGCTGTCCCCGGAAGCCGAGCCCGAGATTTTCGCGGCCTCCAACCGCTTCGGCGCCGTGCTGGAGAACGTCGTGCTCGCCGAGCGCACCCGCGTGCCCGATTTCGACGACGGCTCGAAGACCGAAAACACCCGCTCGGCCTATCCGCTCGATTTCATCCCGAACGCCTCGCGCACCGGGCGTGCCGGCCAGCCGAAGAACGTGGTGATGCTGGCGGCCGACGCCTTCGGCGTGTTGCCGCCGATTGCAAAGCTGACGCCGGCGCAGGCGATGTATCACTTCCTGTCCGGCTATACCGCCAAGGTCGCCGGCACCGAACGTGGTCTCGGCAACGAGCCGCAGCCGGAATTTTCCACCTGCTTCGGCTCGCCGTTCCTGCCGCTTGATCCGTCGGTGTACGGCAACATGCTGCGCGAATTGATCGCCAAGCACAATGTCGATTGCTGGCTGGTCAACACCGGCTGGACCGGCGGCAAATACGGCACGGGAAGCCGGATGCCGATCAAGGTGACCCGGGCGCTGCTCACCGCGGCCCTCAACGGTTCGCTGCGCAATGTCGAATTCCGCACCGACAAATATTTCGGTTTCGCAGTCCCGACCGCGCTGCCCGATGTGCCCAGCGACATCCTCAACCCCGTCAACACCTGGAAGGACAAGGCCGAGTTCGACAAGACCGCGCGTGCGCTGGTCGGCATGTTCCAGAAGAACTTCGCCAAGTTCGAAGCCCAGGTCGATGCCGATGTCCGCGCTGCTGCGCC
>NZ_JAFCMA010000073.1:0-1267 GCF_018130125.1 Bradyrhizobium sp. AUGA SZCCT0177
ACGCAAGTCAAGCATTACATCAATGGCAAGCAGGTGCCTGGTCGCAACGGGCGGACGTCGTCCGTCTTCAATCCCGCGACCGGCGAGCAGACGGGGTTAGTGCCGATCGCGAACGCCGCGGATGTCGCGGATGCTGTCGCTGCGGCAACAAAGGCGGCGCCGGGCTGGGCGGCGACGACCCCCTTGCGGCGAGCCAGGATACTCAACCGGTTCCTCAGGATTCTCGAGGAACGTATCGACGAACTCGCGGAAGTCATCGTCGCCGAACACGGAAAGGTCCATTCGGACGCCGTCGGTGAAATTCAGCGTGGTATGGAAGTCGTGGAATTCGCGACCTCTGCCCCGCAGCTATTGAAGGGCGAGCTTACCGAGAACGTCGGAACTCGCGTCGATAGCTATTCCATGCGTCAGCCTCTCGGCGTGGTCGCCGGCATTACCCCCTTCAATTTCCCTGCGATGGTGCCGATGTGGATGTTTCCTGTCGCGCTTGCTTGTGGAAACGCGTTTATCCTGAAACCCTCGGAACGAGATCCCTCGGCGTCACTGATCGTCGCGGAGTGGCTAAAGGAAGCGGGCCTTCCTGATGGCGTATTCGGAGTGGTCCATGGCGACAAGGAAACCGTCGACGCGCTGCTACATCATCCCGACATCTCGGCGATCAGTTTCGTGGGATCCACACCAATCGCACGGTACATCTACGAGACGGCCGCGACGACAGGAAAGCGCTGTCAGGCGCTGGGCGGTGCCAAGAACCACATGATCATCATGCCCGATGCCGACATGGACCAGGCAGTCGACGCTTTGATGGGCGCCGCTTTTGGTTCCGCCGGCGAACGTTGCATGGCGATCTCCGTCGCGGTCCCGGTGGGGGAAACGACGGCGAACAGGTTGATCTCCGCGTTGGAGCCGAAAATTCGGAGCCTCAAAATCGGACCTGGCACGGATTCGGAAGCGGAAATGGGCCCGCTCGTCACGAAGCAGCATCTGGACAAGGTCCGTGGCTACATCGACGCAGGTGTCGCGGAGGGTGCAAAATTGCTCGTCGACGGTCGTGGCTTCAAAATGCAGGGCTACCAGGACGGCTATTTCATCGGCGGGTCGCTGTTTGACCATGTCACTCCGAACATGAAGATCTACAAGGAAGAGATTTTTGGGCCCGTCCTGGCTGTCGCCCGTGCTCCCGACTACGACACCGCCGCACGGATGATCAACGAGCACGAATTCGGCAACGGTACATCGATCTTCACGCGCGATGGCGACGCGGCTC
>NZ_JAFCMA010000074.1:0-1195 GCF_018130125.1 Bradyrhizobium sp. AUGA SZCCT0177
GTTAGCTGTCAAGAGGCGTTAGCGCCTTTCCAAGGCTGTCCGGACCTGATTACGGCATTGGCGAAGACGACAAGGCGCCTGAGGATGGCGATGAGGGCGACTTTTGGCGGTTTGCCTTTTGCGATGAGGCGTTCGTAGAAGGGGCGCAGCACCGGATTGTGCCTGCTGGCAGTGACGGCGGCCATGTAGAGGATACTGCGCACGGCGGCTCGCCCGCCGTGGATTCGTGCCGGGGCGGTCATGGTGCCGCTGTTGCGGACGAATGGAGCGACGCCGATGAGCGCTGCTGCGGCCTTGTTGTCGATCCGGCCGAGTTCGGGAACAGAAGCAAGGAAAGCCAGCGCAGACTTCGGGCCGATGCCCTTGATGGTTTTAAGCAGGCGCTGATCGCGCCGTAGATCGAGGCGCTGACGAACCAGTGCCAGCATCATCTGATGTACCTTCTTGTCTTCGGCTTTAAGCGTCTCAAGGTGGGTGACGATCGCCTGGCGGAGATCGGTCATCCGCACCGTGCCAAGCCTGCAGGTCTCGGCATGGATCATATGTTTGAGCTGATCCCGGCGGCTTGCGAGTTCAGAAAGTGCCTCGCGGATCGCATCTTCCGGCAGTTCGACGTGACCGGCCTTGCGGCCGCGTATCTCGTCAGGGGCGGCGGCATAGGATGCCAGCAACCGGGCGTCCGAGGTGTCGGATTTGGCTTTGACGCCGACCAGTTGGCAGTAGGCCTTGAAGCGTGTCGTATGGATGATCTCCACCGGCAACTGCGCCTGACGCAACGCCTTCACCAGCGCCTTCTCATAGCCGCCGGTCGGCTCCAGCACGATGCGCGTCAATTTAGGCCCGCTCCGCAACCGCTCGACCAGTGTGGCAATGGCATCGGGGCGATTTGCGTAATGGGCGCTATCGCCCCGATGCCATGCCACGTCCAGGCCCGCGCCACCGACATCGATGCCGACAAAAATATTGTCCGCTAAATGAGAGAGTGTCATGCTGCTCCTGCCTTGTTCTCGAGGCAGGGCCGGCTCCTGGATCGTCAAACGTGCGGCCAGCACTTGCTACCGTCCGGGTGTCCGGCCCTTCAATTAAACGAGGCGGGGTGCGAGATCCCGACGGCCGCCAACGACCTCCCATAAACCCCGCAACGCCCGCCTCGATCGCCCCATCTTAATCGAGGCACCGAGACTTACGACCCATA
>NZ_JAFCMA010000008.1:0-247478 GCF_018130125.1 Bradyrhizobium sp. AUGA SZCCT0177
TCACGGCATAAGCCGTAAAGCCATTGCGCAGGGAAGGCCGGGTGTTCTCCGCTGCCCTGTATGCTCGTGTGCAGCCTTTTTAGTGCAAACCGCACACGGGACCGCGGGTGCAGCGCGCACCCGGTCTTCCCTGCGCCCTCTGTATTTAGGGCGGGAAGTTTCTAGCAAAGCTCGGGCGCAATGCGTCGCGAGATCGCGAAGCTGTATCCACGTCGTCCCGGCGAAGGCCGGGACCCATAGCCACCGAAGTCAGCGATTGAAAGAAAGTCGTCGAACATCGTTTTTCAAAACAAGCGCCGCGGCGTATGGGTCCCGGCCTTCGCCGGGACGACGAACCAGTTAGCGATCCGATGTGCGCAGCGCGGGCGGTGACCGTAAATCCACGTGGTGGCGCCGTCGTTTCCCTGTCGCATCGCGCTGCTATCCGCAAGGGCAGGGGCGCGTCATCGATTCGCGTGGGGCTATCAGTCGCGTCGGTTGTCATCGCCCTGTCACAGGGATCTGTTAGGTGCACGGCATGGGTAGTGACTCCTCGAGTGAAGAGAGCCCGGAGCGGCGCTTTCGCACTTTGTTTATCTCCGACGTCCATCTCGGAGCCCGCGGCTCGCAAGCCGACCGGTTGCTGGACTTCCTCAAAAGCCACGACGCCGACACCATCTATCTGGTCGGCGATATCGTCGACGGCTGGGCCCTGAAGTCCAACTGGTACTGGCCGCAATCGCATAACGACTTCGTGCAGAAAATGCTGCGCAAGGCGCGCAAGGGCGCCAAGGTCGTTTACGTGCCCGGCAATCACGACGAGTTCCTGCGCAACTATTACGGCACCCATTTCGGCGGCATCGACGTGGTGGAAAACACCATTCATGAGGGCGTCGACGGCAAGCGCTATCTCGTCATCCACGGCGACATCTTCGATCTCGTGGTGCAGAACGCGCGCTGGCTCGCCCATCTCGGCGACAAGGCCTATGATTTCGCCATTCAGATGAATCGCCTGGTCAACTTCTTCCGGCGCATGTTCGGCGTTCCCTATTGGTCGCTGTCGCAATGGGCGAAGCTGAAGGTCAAGAACGCGGTGAATTATATCGGCGCGTTCGAAAAGACCTTGGCCGGCGAAGCGCGGCGTCATGGCGCCGATGGCGTGATCTGCGGCCATATCCACTACGCCACGATCCGCGACGAGCACGGCATCCGCTACATGAACTGCGGCGACTGGGTCGAAAGCTGCACCGCGCTGGTCGAGCACGAGGACGGCCGGTTCGAAATCATCACCTGGGCCGATCCGCAGCGCCGGCTGGCGCCGGTTCCCCGCGTCGCGGCGCGCGCGGCATGACACATATCCTGGTCGCGACCGATGCGTGGCATCCCCAGGTCAACGGGGTGGTACGGACGCTGGCCATGATGGCGGAAGGCGCCAAAGGCTTCGGCGTCGACGTCAGCTTCCTGACGCCGCAATCGTTTCGCACCTTTGCGATGCCGAGCTATCCGGATTTGCAACTCGCGCTGCCTTACCCGGCGAAGATCGCGGCGTTGATCGAAGCGACCAAGCCCGACAGCATACACATCGCGACCGAAGGCCCGATCGGCCTTCTGGTTCGCCGCTATTGCCGCAAGCACGGACTGCCGTTCACCACCAGCTTCCACACGCGCTTTCCGGAATACGTCTCGGCGCGCTCGCCGATCCCGGAAAAATGGGTCTGGCGCGCGCTGCGCTGGTTTCACCGGCCGAGCCAGGCGGTGATGGCGGCGACGCCGGCGCTTGCAGCTGAATTGCGCCAGCGCGGATTTCGCAATGTGGTGCTGTGGTCGCGCGGCGTCGACACGTCGCTGTTTCATCCGCGCACCGCCGACCTCTGTCTGCCGCAGCCGGTGTTCCTCAGTGTCGGCCGCGTCGCGGTCGAAAAGAATCTCGAGGCGTTCCTCGATCTCGATCTGCCCGGCACCAAGCTTATTGTCGGCGATGGCCCGGCCCGTGTGGCGCTGGAGCGGAAATATCCGGACGCGGTGTTCCTGGGCGCCCGGCACGGCGAGGAACTGGCGGAGATTTATGCGGCCGCCGACATCTTCGTGTTCCCCAGCAAGACCGACACCTTCGGCCTGGTGCTGCTGGAAGCGCTCGCCAGCGGCGTGCCGGTTGCCGCTTTTCCGGTCACCGGTCCCCGCGACGTGATCGGTGCGGCGCCGGTCGGCGTCCTCTCCGACGATTTGCGCGCCGCCTGCCTCGACGCGCTGCAGATATCGCCGCAGGCCTGTGTGGAGTTCGCCGCCGCCCACACCTGGCAGGCCTCGGCGCGGGTTTTTGTCGACCATGCGCTCAATGTCCGGGCCCCAGGCTCCGAAGGCGAGGTGGTCGAGTTTGTGGAAGACCCGCATTTCGCCGCCTGACTTCACCGGATTGCGTCTTGCCGGCCTGTCCACGGACGCGATACAAAGTCGTCATGACGGATCAAGCCTCGATGGCACCGATTGGTGCCGCAGATATCGATGCGGCGGCGCGGGTGGTTGCGCCCTTTGCGGTGCGAACGCCGCTGTTGTCGTTCCCGGTTCTCAACGAGCGCGTCGGAACCAAGGTCTTTCTCAAGCCGGAAATGCTGCAGCGGACCGGTTCTTTCAAGTTCCGCGGCGCCTTCAACAAGCTCGCCTCGATCCCGCAGGCCGAACGCGGCGGCGGTGTGGTCGCGTTCTCGTCCGGCAATCACGCCCAGGGCGTGGCGGCGGCGGCGCAGATCCTCAACATGCAGGCAACCATCGTGATGCCCAAGGACTCGCCGCTGACCAAGCGCGAGCGCACCAAGGGCTATGGCGCCGAAGTCGTGCTCTATGACCGCGACAAGGAAGATCGCGAGGCGATCTCTCAAGATATCGCGCGCAAGCGCGGCGCCACGCTGGTGCGCCCCTATGACGATCCTTTCGTGATCGCCGGGCAGGGTACTGCGGGCCGCGAGATATCAGAGGATATGGCCGCGCTCGGCCTGACGCCCGATATCGTGGTGGCGCCGGCTTCCGGCGGCGGACTGATTGCGGGCGTTGCGACGGCCATCAAGGCGCGCTTTCCGCAATCGACGCTCATCGTCGCCGAACCCGAGGGCTATGACGATCACGGTCTCTCGCTGCGCGCCGGCCATCGCGAAGCCCATCATGCGGCCGATCGCACCATCTGCGACGCGCTGATGGCCGCGATCCCCGGCGTGATGACGTTCTCGATCAACAGCAAGCTGCTGGCCCAGGGCGTGGTTGCCTCCGACGCGGAAGTCGGGGCGGCGGTGGCCTATGCCTACCGGGAACTGAAGCTGGTGGTCGAACCCGGCGGCGCCGTCGGCCTCGCCGCGTTGCTGGCCGGCCGGATCGATGTGCGCGGCAAGAACGTCGTCATCGTTCTCTCCGGCGGCAATGTTGACGCCGACCTGTTCGCCAAGCTGGTCGCCTGAATGGGTGCGACCGGACGCCGCAGGCCGCGAGGGCTCAGCCCGACCTGATAGCGAGAACTAGCCTAATCCCGTGATTCCCGAGCGCTTGCGCCTTAGTCCAACTGGTGGCCGGCCGGAGTCCAACCATTGCTGTGGTAGTGTTGCACCGCAGGTACATGCGAGTTCCCCAAATGTAGGTACGTTGTTCCCGCTAAGGAACAGCTGAACGAACGTTGTGGAGCTTGGAATGAATATCCGGAAGTGCGGTCTGTGGATCTCGGCGACGGCGCTCGGCGCGATGATCCCGTTTGCAACCGCCCTGGCGGCCGACATGCCGGTGAAGGCCGCGCCGATCGTGGCTGCGGCTTATGACTGGTCCGGCGTCTATCTCGGTGTGCACGCCGGTTACGGCGGCGGCATGAAGGATTGGGATGCGCGCAACGCCGATTTCGTCGCCCGCGGTTTCCTCGCCGGCGGTCAGGTCGGCATCAACCAGCAGATTTCAAGCTTCGTGTTCGGCCTCGAACTCGACGGTTCGTGGGCTGATATCAGTGGTTCGCAGTTTGTCAGCGTCGGCAGCGCCGCGCTTGGCATCGTCAGTTCACAAACCGCCAGATCGAAGATCGACGGTCTCGTGACCATTGCAGGCCGAGCCGGCCTTGCGGCCGATCGCTGGTTCGTTTTTGCCAAGGGTGGCATCACCGTGGCACACGAGCGTCATTCGATCGATGCCTCCGCGACTGGTTTTGGCGCCACCGGATCGGGTGCGGCCAGCGGCAACGAGCTTCGTTATGCGCCGATGGTCGGCTTCGGCGCCGAGTATGCGCTGGGCGGCAATTGGTCGGTCAAGGGCGAGTACAACTACATCCATCTGGACACGACGACGACCACGTTGAGGGGCACCGCGACACAGGCCGGGATCACCGCGCCGTTCAGAGCCGACGCTCAGATCGAAGAAGCGATCCATGTCGTCAAGGTCGGCGTCAATTATCGCTTCGGCGGCATTGCGAAAGACCCGTCCTATGCGCCGGTGCCTGCCGCGCCGGGCACCAACTGGTCGGGCGCCTATATCGGTGCGCAGGCGGGCTATGGTTTCGGCCGCAAGCAATGGCCGGACCTCGGGCAGGCCGTCGCTGTGACCAACCTGCCGCAGTATGATATGACGGGTTGGCTGGCCGGCGGCACCGTCGGCGTCAATGCCCAGGCCGGGCGCTTCGTGTTCGGCGTCGAAGGCGAGATCCTGGGAACAGACATCAAGGGAAGCCAGGCGATTGCGCTTGCCGCTCCTGGTGTCACCCAGACCCTCAACTATGACAGCAAGATCGACTGGCTCGCGTTCGCAACCGCCCGTGCCGGCTTCGTCGTCGGCGATCGCCTGATGTTCTACGGCAAGGGCGGCCTTGCGATCGGGCAGGAGAAGCACAATTTCAGCTTCGCCACGGTTGCCGTCCCGGGTCCGGGCGGTATCGGGGCTAATGTATCCGCGAAGTCCGTGCATACCGGCGTGGTGGTGGGCGCCGGTGGTGAATACGCGCTCGGCAACAACTGGTCGATCAAGGCGGAATACGACTACATCAAGATGTTCGCGCAACAGGTCACGGCCACGGGCACCGTGAATTTCAACATCCCGGGCGTGCTTGTCGGTACCGGCGGCGCGGCCTTCCAGGGCAGCAAGCTGACCCAGGATCTGCACCTCGTCAAAATCGGCGTGAACTATCACTTCAGCCCGATGCCGACCGTGGTCGCCGCGCGCTACTGATCGGCGCCGCGGAAAAACTCATACGAAAAGGCCCCGGCATCGACCGGGGCCTTGTTGCATCATTGCCCTATCAGCGCCTGAATCCGCCGCCGCCAAACGAGCGGCCACCGCCAAACGAACCGCCGCCACCGAATGAGCGGCCACCACCGAACGAATGCCGCGAGTGAGCAAACGAGCTACGCGAATGGTTCGCGGCGAAGCGATGGCTGGAGTGGCTGTGGCTGTGCATGCCGCCGCCCATCCTGCGCGGTCCGCGATCGTGGAATCGGCTTTTGCCCTGCATGTGATTGGCATGGGCGTGGGCGTTCATCCCTGAGGAAGTGTTCGTGAACTTGCCCGGCCTGTGGCCGTTCATCGAGGCGGATGCATTCATGCCCTTTGCCGATGAGGCCAGGGATGGCGCCCGATGGCCGTGCGAAAAGCCATGTCCATGGTGGCCGGCATGCTTCGACAGGCGGTTGAACTGCATCAGCGGAACGTGTCTCGGCTGCGCTTGCAGCCTCAATGCTGTGCGCGCATACGGACTATCGGGGAAGCGGTCGCGGAACGACCTGTAGCCGCCAGATGTGTTCGCGAGCACCGCCTTGTGCCACGCATATGACTGCCGCCAGTTGCCGAGTAGCACGCGGACGCGATCGGACAGCGGGTCGGACGGATACAGCTGAATGAATTCCTCATAATGTTCGGGCGAACCTTCCGACAGGACGTAATCATAGGCCTGACGCACCGAACGCGAAGGCAGGTTCGACGCCATCTGAACCACCGGGCCGCGATCGGGCGCGCGGGTTGCAGCAACCGCCGTGTCGCCGAAGAAATAGAAGTCGTTGGTCAGCGACGAGCTTTCCCACGGCGTCTGCCGGCCGCCGGTGGCGTTGTTCACTTCGAGACGAACGCGCTTGAATAATTGCTCGATCGGCAGATTGGGCTGGCGCGCGATGTTCAGGAAGGCGGACGTATAGGGGCTGTGATTGCCATCGCCATCATGGGCTACCATGCCCGGCGCCGTCGAATATCCGACGATCGAGCCGGCCGGCGCATCGACCATCGCAAGGCCGCGCCCGGAATCGTCGACGTCGGGAAAGGGATTGTTGCGGCAGGCGTCGAGCACGACGATCCGCATCCGGCTCGATATGGTTTCCAGCGTTCCCATCAGATCGACCAGACGCAGTGAATTGCTGTCGAGATCCGACAGCTTGGAAATTCTCGCGTCGATCGGCAGCAGGTAATTTTCGCCCTCGAGCTGCACGCCGTGCCCGGCATAATAGACCATGGCGACGGCATTGGGTCCGCGATTGGAAACCCGGTCAACAAAATCCTCCACCGCCTTGATCATGTCGCTGCGCGTCAGATCGGTCGCCGTCGTGACTTCAAAGCCCGCCGTGTTGAGGAGCTGCGCTACCGATCGCGCATCGTTGCTCGGATTGGCGAGCCGCGGCGCGATCTGGTAGTTCGCGTTGCCGATCACGAGGGCGACCCGCTGCTCGGCGGGCAGCGATCGAACGCCGTCGCTGATGGCAGCGTTCACCGCCTCTGCAAAAGCGGTGCTGGTGTGCGCCAAGCTCAGCAGGCTGCCCAACAGACCGGCGCAAAGCGCCAATGATTTGAACCCTGGCATGGGTGTCCTCCATCCAATCTCAAGGCGAGATGTCCGGCGGAAAGGCTAGATTGAGGTGGGGGTGCTGTACGTGACCTTGGTCACTTAGTTCCGTTACGCAACGTGAACCAGATTTCAGGGGAAGCTGCGAACAACCTCGATCGTACCGACGATCGCGGCGTTGAAGTCGTTCAGATACTCAGCCGGAATCCAGTATTCCAGGTGAGCTTGTCCACCAGCGTCCTTAATATCGTAGCGATCGATGAAGCTTCGCCTCACCTTGAAGCGCGTCACAAATCCGGAACCGCTCGCTGGAACATTCCAGTCGCGCGCAATTTTCACAGCGTATTCCTCAGTGAGGACAGGATAGAAAATTGGCTGTTCGGGTAGCCGCGGAGGGAAGGCCCGCATGCCGGTCTGCCGGACCAGTTCGAGCTCTCGCGGGCCGACTGGTCGCCAAAGGGTCAGTGTCTCATCGTTGCCGGACATGTGACCTACGAAAAGAACGCGATCTTCTCGGCCTGGCTCATGCGCCGGATCGGGGCCAGCGGATCGTTGGCCGCGACAGGTCTGCGTACGATGCCGCTTGCGATGATCGACGAGCCGAGCGAGACTTCCAGCGCCGGTTCCGGCATGGCTGCGGCGGGCTGAGGCGGTGGTTGAACCGGTGGCGCGACCGGTGCGGACATCATTGGCTCGGGCAATGCAGCGACGATTTCGGGCGGGGCCGGAAGCGGCTCGACAATCTGAGCCTCCTCAACAATCGGGTCAGCAAGCCGGGTTTCCTCAACCATCGGCATTGCGACGTGGGCTTGTTCGATCTCCGGTTCGACGAACTCATCGTCGTCGATGGGATCGGGCGCGCCCATCTCCATCGCGATCATGTCGAGGACCGCCTCGTCATGAGCGTCGGCAGCTTCGGCGGTGAGTTCAATCCCGGCCGTCTCGGCGGTTTCGACTTCCTCCAGCGCGGCCTCGGCCTGGGAGACCACGGCTTCGGCGACCACAGCTTCGGCGACCATAACTTCAGCGACGACGGCTTCGGCGGCCGGAGCTACGGCGAGGGTCGAAACGGAACTGGTTGCAGCCTGGGCTTCCGATGCGGGCGCCTCCTCGATGACCTCGGCGACAGGCGGGGACTCATCCTGCGCTACCGGGGCGGGTGCGGCGACATACGCCTCGGCAATTGGTGTCTCAGCAGTCGGCGCCTCGGCAACCGGGGCGGGCGTCTCTTCATCGCTGAATTCTGCGATCCGTCCGGCAAGCGAAGCGAACGCGGCCTCTAATGCGGCCTTGGCCTCGTCGGAGGAGATTTGCTCGGCGCCCTTCTCGATGACCTGAACCTGCGAATCGATCAGGTCGCAGATTCGGCTGTCATTGCCGATTTCCCGCAAGCGCCAGGCGATCTCCCGAATCACCCGCGCGCCCTTGCGCACCGGCGCCAGCTTCTCGTTCAGCGCCAGTCCGTCGATCGCCCCCATCGCCGAGGTCTGCGCCGCCTCCAACGCCCCGCGAATCGCAATCAAAGCCTCAACTAATTTGGCCTCGGCGAGGCTATTGTCTGCGACGGCGTCCGCCGCCGCTCGCTGTGCGTTGGCAGCTTCGCGCTGTGCGTTCGCAGCCTCCCGCTGGATCGCAAGGCTCTCTTCCTTCTGCGCGGCAAGGCTTTGCTCGATCCGCGCCACCGCATCGAGCACCATGCTGGTGTCGGCGTTGCGGTTGCGTTTGGCATATTCGCCGAGAAACCAGCGGCCGCGCGAAGTCTCCATGAAAGCTTCGCTGATCGCAGCATAGTCTTCCTCGCCCGGCAGCGCGGCGCGTGCTGAGATCGGCGAAAGGGCGAATGCTTCGTCGGCCATGCTAAACTCTTCGCGCAAATCACCGCGCGTTGCGATAACGAAACAACACGATATCGGGCGAATCGCAATTGAATTGATGCCAAGCGAATCACAAATCCCCATCGCATCTCAAGGCGCATCGAAGCGATTCGCGGCGCGGCTGGCGCTGTTCTACGGCGCGACGTTCGGGACGATGGGCACCCATCTGCCGTTTTTCACGCTGTGGCTGAAGTCGGTTGGCATCGATGCCTCCTGGATCGGAATCATTTCCGCGGTTCCTGCGGTGACGCGCTTTACCGTGCTGCCGTTCGTGACGGGTGCCGCCGGGAGGCGCTATTCGCTGCGCGCGGTCCTGATCGTCACCGCGACCGCCACCGCGCTCGGCTTTGCGGTGATCGGCACGCAATATCTGCCGCTCGCAGTGTTGCTCGCTTATGCCGTGACCTGCTGCCTGTGGACGCCGATGGTGCCGCTGACGGACGCCTACGCGCTGGGTGGGGTGGCGCGCTATGGCCTGAATTACGGACCGCTAAGGCTGTGGGGCTCGGCGGCCTTCGTGGTGGGCGCGTTGATCTGCGGTCTGCTGGTCGACTTCATTGCGGCTAGCCAGCTGATCTGGGTCATTGCGGCGATGGCGGCGCTCGGCGCGGTCGCGAGCCTGGGGCTGCAGCCGCTGGACCGGCCAAAACCTCCAGCGACCGCGGTGCTTGGCGCGAGCGCCTTGCTGCGAGATCCCGGTTTCCTCGCCATCATTGTCGCGGCCGCCCTTATCCAGGGCAGCCACGCCGCCTATTACGCCTTTGCTTCCATCACCTGGCAGGCGTCCGGCCTGGACGGGCTGACCATCGCCGGCCTGTGGGTGCTGGGCGTGCTCGCCGAGATCGTGGTGTTCGCGCTCTCGCCGCGTTTCACGCTGGCACCTGCGCTGCTGGTGGTGATCGGCGCGCTCAGCGCGGTGGCGCGCTGGCTGATCACCGCGCAGGAGCCCTCGGTCGTGGTGTTGTCCCTGGTGCAGCTCGCGCATGGCCTGACCTATGGACTGACGCAGGTCGGCATCATGGGTCTGCTGGTGCGTCACGTGCCCGGCCATGTGATGGCGCGCGGGCAGGGCTATCTTGCGGCCTGCGGCGGCATCGTCAGCGGCACGGCGTCGGTGGTGTCTGGATTGGTCTATGCGGGCTATGGGCAGCGGGTCTATTACGTGATGGCGGCGATGGCGCTGCTGGCTGCGATCGTGATGTGGCTGGCGCGGCACCGCCTCGCGCGTCAGCCCCAGAGCGCGGCTTCCGGCGGATAGACCAGACTGCCTTCGTAGCGCAGCCCGTCCTCGCGGTCGTGCGCCAGCAACAGCGGGCCGTCGAGGTCGACGAAGCGCGCGTGCTGCGCCAGCAGCATTGCGGGGGCCATCGCGAGCGAGGTGGCAACCATGCAGCCGATCAAGATTTCGAAGCCGAGTGCGTGCGCGGCATCCGCCATATCAAGCGCTTCTGTCAGTCCGCCTGTCTTGTCGAGCTTGATGTTGACGGCGTCATAGCGTTCGCGAAGGCCGCTGAGCGAGGCGCGGTCATGCACGCTTTCGTCGGCGCACACCACGATCGGCCGCTTGATGCGCGCCAGCGCGGCGTCATTGGCGGCGGCAAGCGGTTGCTCGACCAGCGTCACGCCGAGTTCCGCGCAGGCGTGAAGGTTCCGTTCGAGATTGTCCGAGGTCCAGGCTTCGTTGGCGTCCACGATCAACTCGGATTCGGGGGCGGCCTTGCGGACGGCAGCGATCCGCCTTTCGTCACCGTCGCCGCCGAGCTTGATCTTGAGCAGCGGGCGGCGCGCGGCTTTGGCGGTCGCTGCCGCCATCGCCTGCGGCGTTCCCAGCGAAATCGTGAAGGCGGTGGTGCAGGCTCGCGGCGCCGGCCGGCCGAGCAGGGTCCAGACCCGCTGACCCCTGCTTTTGGCCTCGAGGTCCAACAGCGCGCAATCCAGCGCGTTACGGGCGGCGCCTGCTGGCATCGCGGCCTGCAGGGCCGTTCGGTCCAATCCCCTGGACAGCGGTTCCTGCATCGCCTGAAGGGCAGCCAGGGTCGCTTCCGCCGTTTCGCCATAGCGGGGATAGGGAACGCACTCGCCGCGCCCGGTATGGCCGCCATGGCTGACTTCGGCCACGACGGTAACCGCTTCCGTCTTGGCTCCTCGGCTGATGGTGAACGAGCCGGCGATCGGCCAGCGTTCAATGCGGGCAACAAGCTGTCGGGCAAATTCTTGGGATCGGCTGGAAGTCATTTTAAAATCTGGCAATTTCTGAACCGCGCGCTTGCTCGCCGCAACCAACTATGGCTGGTTAGGGACAGATTCTACAAGGCAATGCGGCGTGCCGGACCATACCTTTTGCATCATTAGCGGGCGGGCCAGGGGGCGGGCATCGTGAGCGCAGACCCGACACTGGAGCGGATAGCCCAGGGCAACGGGCTTGCGCTGTGCGCTGCCGGTTCGTGGACGGCCCGCTTTGCCCCGGTGCTCGAGAAAATGGTGGCCGACGCCGAGAAGCTTCGCGGCAGCCGCCCGAACATCTTCATCGACGTCTCGCAGGTGTCGAAACTCGATACGTTCGGCGCCTGGCTGATCGAACGGCTGCGCCGTAGCCTGACCGAGGGTGGCATCGAGGCCAAGATCGCGGGCCTGTCGGCGAATTATTCGAGTCTCGTCGACGAGGTGCGCCGGGTCAAAGCCGAGCCTGTCGTCCAGGCCCGTTCGGTGACGATCACGGGCATGCTGGAGCAGATCGGGCGCAGCGTGGCCGGCGTCGGCGGCACCTTGGTTGGATTGATCGAGATGCTCGGCGCGGTGCTGGCAGCGGCCGGCCGTGTCCTGATTCGTCCCCGCGGTTTCCGCCTGACCTCCACCGTGCATCATCTGGAGCAGGTGTGCTGGCGCGCGGTGCCGATCGTGGTGCTGATCACGTTCCTGATCGGTTGCATCATCGCGCAACAGGGCATTTTCCACTTCCGTCAGTTCGGTGCCGATATTTTCGTGGTCGACATGCTCGGCGTGCTGGTGCTGCGCGAGATCGGCGTGCTGCTGGTGGCGATCATGGTGGCAGGCCGTTCGGGCTCGGCCTACACCGCCGAACTCGGCTCGATGAAAATGCGCGAGGAGATCGACGCGCTGCGCACCATGGGTTTCGATCCGATCGAGGTCCTGATCCTGCCGCGCATGCTGGCGCTGGTAATGGCGTTGCCGATTTTGGCTTTCCTCGGCGCGATGGCAGCACTCTATGGCGGCGGCCTCGTGGCGTATCTCTATGGCGGCGTCGAACCAGAAGCCTTCCTGCTGCGGCTGCGCGACGCCATCTCGATCAATCATTTCATCGTCGGGCTCATCAAGGCGCCGGTCATGGCCGCGGTGATCGGCATCGTGGCCTGTGTCGAGGGGCTTGCGGTGCAGGGCAGCGCCGAATCGCTCGGACAACACACCACGTCGTCGGTGGTGAAGGGAATTTTCCTGGTCATCGTCATGGATGGCGTGTTCGCCATCTTCTTCGCATCGATCGGAATGTGACCATGGTGGGCGAGATTTCCGACGCCATCATCCGGGTCCGCGACATCACCGTCCAGTTCGGCAAGACGCGGATTCTCGACGGGCTCAATCTCGACGTGAAGCGCGGCGAGATCCTGGGCTTTGTCGGCCCGTCGGGCGCGGGCAAATCCGTGCTGACGCGCACCATCATCGGCCTCGTGCCCAAGGTCGCCGGCCGCATCGAAGTGTTCGGCGTCGATCTCGACAAGGCCTCTACGGCCGAGCGGCGCGGCGTGGAACGGCGCTGGGGCGTGCTGTTCCAGCAAGGAGCGCTGTTTTCCTCGCTTACCGTGCGGCAGAACATCCAGTTCCCGGTGCGCGAATATCTCAACCTCTCGCAGCGCCTGCTCGACGAGGTCATGGTGGCCAAGCTCGGCATGGTGGGCCTCAAGCCCGAAGTCGCGGACAGGTTTCCGTCCGAGCTTTCCGGCGGCATGATCAAGCGCGTGGCGCTGGCGCGCGCGCTCGCGCTCGATCCGGAACTGGTGTTCCTGGACGAGCCGACCTCGGGCCTCGACCCGATCGGCGCCGGCGATTTCGACGAGCTGGTCCGCACCCTGCAGCGTACTTTGGGGCTGACCGTTTTCATGGTAACCCACGACCTCGACAGCCTTTACACGGCTTGCGACCGTATCGCCGTTTTAGGGAACGGTAAGATCATTGCAGCAGGATCAATTGCCGACATGCAGGCCTCGCAGCATCCATGGCTGCAGCAATATTTTCACGGCAAGCGCGCCCGCGCTGTGATGGGCTAGAGCGTTTTCGAGCGAAGCGGGTACCGGTTCGCGTGAAGAAAACGCGTCAAAAGGATAAAGTCGGGCGCCTGGTTCTGATCAGAACCGAGCGTCTAGTACCGGAGTAATTCGAGTTATGGAAACGCGGGCGAATTACGTCCTGATCGGTGCCTTCACCCTGGCGGTGATCGCGGCGGCGTTCGGCTTTGTGCTCTGGTTCCAGAGTCTGCACACCACCAAGGCGCGCAGCCCACTGCGGGTGATTTTCGAAGGCCCGGCGACCGGCTTGCGTAATGGCGGCAGCGTCAATTTTAACGGTATTCGGGTAGGCGAGGTTGTCCGCGTGAAGCTGGACAACCCGCGTCGCGTCGTCGCACTGGCGATGGTCGAGAACAACGCGCCGATCCGCAAAGACACCCTGGTCGGCCTCGAATTCCAGGGACTGACCGGCGTGGCTGCGATCTCGCTCAAGGGCGGCGAGGAGGGGGCGCCTCCCGTGCCGCTGGACGAGGACGGCGTTCCGGTTTTGACCGCCGATCCGGCCGCGTTGCAGGACGTCACGGAGTCGATCCGCGCCACGTTGCAAAACGTCAACCGGATCGTCGCCGACAACCAGGAGTCAGTGAAGAACTCGCTGCGGAACCTCGAGACCTTTACGGGAGCGCTCGCGCGCAACTCCGAGAAGATCGACAACGTCATGCTCAAGGTCGACGGCGTCATGCTCAAGGCCGACAATCTCATGCTCGGCCTCAACACCATCGCGGGCGGTGCCAACGGCGGCGAGTTGAACCTGATGGTGAAGTCGATCCGCGAACTGGCTGACGATCTCGACAAGCGCACGGGCGCGCTGATTTCCGACGGCCGCCGTACGCTCGCCGATATCAGCCGTGCGGTGAACAATTTCGACCGCAATCCGAGCCGGGTGATCTTCGGCGGTGGCAACAACGCCGCGCCGGCAGAGCCCGCGGCAGCACCGCCGCCGGCCAGGCCCGCCGCGCCCAGACCGCCTGCCGCGGCGGCAGCACCGAGTGGACAGAAGCGACAGTAATTGGCGAATGGGAAATGGCGAGTAGCGAGTAGATCGCTACGAGAGCCGTCATTGCGAGCGAAGCGAAGCAATCCATGTCGCCCAGCGTGCACAGTTGGATTGCTTCGTCGTAGGCACCGTGTGTCAATTGGTGCCCTGGACTGTAAGCCCATGGCGGCGACCGGCGGATTACGCGTCGCCCCACGTCCGGATTTTTTCCAGGAAGGCTTCGAAGGTCGGTGCCACTTCGTAAGGTTTTACAGGTTCGGCTCCCGTCAGGTCACAGTAAACAATGCCCCCCGAAAACTGTCCGGGGATACCCAAGCAAAAAATGTTGCCACCGGAATCGCAAGCGATAGGCAAGAGACGATGGTCCGGAAGGCGTTCGCGCGCAAATTTGATGTTCCAGGACAGGTTGCTCGTTTCAACACCTCGCCCGATTCCAAAAAATATCTGAATGTCCGTCGGGCTACCCGGTAGACGGTCGATATCTATCGTGTCCGGCACGGGTCGACCGCCGTTATTTTTCAACAAGAAGTCCTTGTAAGAAGCAGGCAGCTTGCCACCGATTGCAGCCTCTACTTCGGCGATACGGCTGGTGTCGATTTGAGGGCCCGGATTGTCAATCGTGATCATAGCTCATGGCCCAAGTTTGAAGCCGCCAGCGTGCCTCTTGCCGACCGAAAGATAAATTACGAACCAAAAAATGAAAACGGAGGCCACGAGGCCTCCGTTTCTTATTCTCGCGTCTGAGCCCGAACCCTATCCCAGCCGTCCCGCCGCATGCGCGAGCAGGGTGTAGACGAGGCCGGTCTCCGAGGTCAGGTGGCCGCGCAGCGCCTGCGGACCGCGATCCTCCCGCGCAACTTCGTCGAGCAAGCGTTCGAACTCGGCGATGTAGCGGTCGACCGTCTGCTTGAAGGCACGGTCGGCGCGGTACTTGCGGGCGACCTCATCGAACGCCTTCTGGCCGGCGGGCGTATAGAGCCGCTTGGTGAAGGCCTTGCTCTCGCCGCGCTGATAGCGATCCCACATCTCGGCCGCGAGATTGCGATCCATCAGCCGGCCGATGTCGAGCGACAGCGATTCCAGCGGATTGGCCGGGCCGCCTTGCGGCGCGCGCGGGCGGGGAGCCTCGCGTCCGCTCGGACCACCGGCGTCGGTGCGGCTGAGCAGGTCGGACAGCCATCCGTCGCGTCCACCGTCCTGGCTGCTCGCCGGGCTGACCGGCGGGGCTTCGGTGCGGCGCGTCGCCGGCATGCCGAGATCCGGCGGCGGCAGGTTCGATGCGCTGCCGGTGTCGCGCATGCGCACGTCGTTGCGGCCGCCGCTAGCGGCTGCTGCAATCACCGGTTCTTCCTGGCGTTGCACGCTGGCGCGGCTCGTCGTCATGACGTCGAGGCCGCGGCCGTGATGGGCGACGATCCGGTTGAGTTCGGCCAGCGCCTCGATCTGGTCGACGATCACCTTGCGCATCTGCGCGGTGTTGTCGGCGGCCTCCTGCGGCATTTCGAGCACGCCGCGGCGCAGTTCGTTGCGGGTCGCCTCGAGCTCGTGATGCATCTCGGATGCCATCTGCTTCATGGCCACCACCATGGCGCCGAACTTCTCGGTCGACTGCTTGAACATCGCGTCCGTTTCGGCGTTGCTCTGCTGGTACAGTTCGTTCATGGCGTCGATGGTCTGGTGCCGCTCGTTTTCGGCTGCGACACGAACCGCTTCGAACTGCCGGCTGATCGCGGCAGAACCGGCGCCGGCGGTTTCCGCCACCACGCGGGCAATGTCGCGGGCGCGTTCCTCGGCGGCGGCAAGCGATTCATCCAGCAAGCCGGTGAAGCGCGACAGCCGCTGATCGAGGTCGGTGGTGCGCAAATCGATGGTGGTCACCAGCGATTCAAGTTGCGATTTGCGTTCGGCGACAGACGTCGTGGTGGTGCGGTTGGCCTGTTCGACCGCCGTGGCGGCATCGACCAGCGCCTTGCCGTGGGTTTCGAACTCGCTCGACAGCGAGCCGAGATCCTCCAGCGCCTTCGAGGTCTTGGTGTTGAAGGTGGTGAGCTGGTCTTCCAGCGTCTGGGTCGCAACGCCGTTGCGCGAGGTGACGTCGTTCATGGCGGACACGAAGTCGGCCACGCGGGTCACCAAAGCGCGCTCCAGCGAGTTGAGGTTGTCGTGGGCGCCGGTCAGCACTTCCTGCAGCAGGATGTTGCCTTCACGCAGCCGCTCGAACAGCGCGACGGTGTCGGTGCGCAGGATCTTGCTGGTCTCCTGCATTTCGGTGACGGCCGCGATCGAAACCTGACGCGACTGGTCGATGGCCGAACGCGACGACTGCTCGAGATCCTTCAGCGACTTGGCCACCGCGCCGGTTGCCATATCGCCGGCGGAGGTGATCGTGCGGGCGACTTCCGAGCCATGGGTCGCCATCGATTGCGAGAACGCCTGGCCCCTGGTCTCGATCGACTTCAGCGAGTCGGCGGTGACGCGGTCGAGCTCGGTCGTGAGCTGGGTGGTCTTGGCGCTGAGCGCTTCGACCAGCGAGCCACGGCGGCTGTCCACGATCTGCGCCAGACGATCGGTCTGCTGCTGGACATAGGTGACGATTTCGTCGGTCTTGCCGGTCATCGTCGAGCCGAAATTGCTGCTGGCTGACAGCACCGAGCGTTCGATATCGGCCGAGGTCGTCTTGACCTTGGAGCTGACTTCGTTCGAGGCGGCGACGAGCGCACTCTGTGCATTCTGCGCGCTGGCCTGGATCGCGTTCTGCGCAGTCTGCGCCGTGGTCTGGATGTTGTCGGTGGTGGCGGCGGTGACCGCAGCGAGCGAACGCTCGATGTCGCTGGCGATCGCCTTGATCTGGCTTGCGGCGTCGGCCGAGGTCGCGGCGAACGAGCTCTGCGCTTCGCGCGCGGTGCCGAGGATCGAGGCGGCGGTGCCGGCGCCGACCGCGCTCAGCGTACGTTCGACATCGATGGCCAGCGACTTGACGTGGTCGGCGGCTTCCGTCGACGCGGTGGAAAGCGCGCTCTGCGCTTCACGGGCGCCTGATGTGATCGACTCGGCGGTGGCATTGCCAGCCATCGAGAGCGAACGTTGCATGTCGGCGGCCAGCGACGCGACCTTGGTCGCGACATCAGTCGATGCCGTGAGCAGGGTGTTCTGGGCTTCGCGCGCACCCGACGTGATGGCTTCGGCAGTGGCCGTACCCGCGGCAGACAGCGAACGCTCGACATCGGCCGTGAGCGACTTGACCTGGCTGGTTGCATCCGTGGAAACGGTGACGAGGGTGTTCTGGGCTTCGCGTGCACCTGACGTGATGGCCTCGGCTGTGGCGGTACCGGCGGCCGAGAGCGAGCGTTCGACGTCGGCAGCGAGCGACTTGACGTGGCTGGCTGCATCAGCGGACGCGTTGATGAGGGTGTTCTGGGCGTCGCGGGCACCGGCGGTAATCGATTCGGCGGTGGCGGTGCCGGCGATCGACAGCGAGCGCTGGACGTCGGCGGCGAGCGACTTGACCTGGTTCGCCGCATCCGTGGACGCGTTGACCAGCGTGCTCTGCGCCTCGCGGGCGCCGGCGGTAATCGATTCGGCGGTGGCGGTGCCGGCGATCGACAGTGAGCGCTGGACGTCGGCGGCCAGCGACTTGACCTGGTTGGTGGCCTCCGTGGAGGCCGCGATCAAGGTGCTCTGGGCTTCGCGGGCGCCGGTCGTGACGGCTTCGGCCGTGGCGGATCCGGCGGCCGACAGGGCACGTTCGACGTCTGCGGCGAGCGACTTGACCTGGCTTGCCGCGTCCGCGGACGCCGTAACCAGCGTGGTCTGGGCCTCGCGGGCGCCGGACAGCACCGACGCAGCGGTGGCGTTGCCGGCGGCCGAGAGCGTGCGCTCGACGTCGTCGGCCAGCAATTTGATCTGGGACGCAGCTTCGCTGGAAGCCGAGACCAGCGAGGTCTGGGCCTCGCGGGCGCTGGTGAGGATCGAGTTCGCGGCACCGGTGCCGACGGCGGTGAGGGAGTTTTCGACCTCGGCCGATGTCAGCCTCAGCTGGGCGCCGACATCGGACGAAACCGTGAGCAGCGCCTGCTGCGCGGTGCGCGCGCCGGTCTGGATGGTTTCAGAGGTGTTGACCACGAGGTTGGTGAGCGAGCGCTCGGCGTCCTCGACGTGCGACCTGATGCCCGAGGACAGCAGTTCGGCGCGGGCCATGAGGTCGTCGCTGGCCTGACGGCCGCTGCTTTCGATACGGCCGGCCACGGCTTCGACGCGCGAGCCGAGCAAATCCTCGAACTGGGCGACGCGCATGTCGATGTCGGTGGCGATGGCGCCGACCCGGGTTTCGATACCCTGGTGGATATCCTGGAACCGCGCCGCGATGGTGTCGGTCAGATAGGCGCTGCGGCCGTCGATGGTCTGGGTCACGCTGGTGATGCGCTGGTCGACGGCTTCGACTGCCTGGGCGGTGCCAACGGTCAGCGACGTGGTGACGTTGGAGAGGCGCTGGTCGATGGCTTCGACCGCTTGGGCGGTGCCAACCGTCAGCGACGTGGTGACGTTGGAGAGGCGCTGGTCGATGGCTTCGACCGCTTGCGCAGCGCCAACGGTCAGCGACGTGGTGACGTTGGTGAGGCGCTGGTCGATAGCTTCGACGGCTTGCGCGGCGCCAACCGTCAGCGATGTCGTCAGGTTGGTGAGGCGGGAGTCGATCGACTGGATGGCCTGCGTGGTGCCTCCGGTCAGCGAC
The DNA here is from genome assembly GCF_018130125.1 of Bradyrhizobium sp. AUGA SZCCT0177. Classification (NCBI taxonomy): domain Bacteria; kingdom Pseudomonadati; phylum Pseudomonadota; class Alphaproteobacteria; order Hyphomicrobiales; family Nitrobacteraceae; genus Bradyrhizobium; species Bradyrhizobium sp. AUGA SZCCT0177. The sequence continues at coordinate 18,665 of NZ_JAFCMA010000008.1, forward strand.
GAGGTGAGTTCGGTGAGACGCGAGTCGATCGAGTGGATCGCCTGCGCGGCACCGTCGGTCAGCGAACTCGCCAGTGTGCCGAGGCGATCATCGATCGTCTCCGTGACGGACCTGGCGCGGGTGTCGAAGGTCTGCTCCAGCGCTTTCAGGCGGCCGTCGACGGTCTCGTCGAACGACCTGATCTTGGTGTCGAGCGAGTTGTCGAGATGGTTGACGCGCGTGCTCAGCGTGGTTTCGAACTGCAGCAGGCGCTGATCGAGCGAGGCGGTAATCTCGCCGCTGTTGGAGATCAGGCGGGTGTCGAAGGTATCGACATAGGTCTTCAGGCTGTCGGCGATGTCCTGCGTCCGCTGGCCCATTCGTTCGACGATCTCGCCGCCGAAGGTTTTGACGGTGCGGTCGAATTCGGAGATGTGACGGGTGATCAGGGCGCCGAGCGTGCCTGAGTCGCGGGCGAATTTCTCGACCAGTTCGCTGCCCTGGTTCTGCACCAGTTCGTCGAACGCGCTCATCTGCAGCGAGAGGCTGTCATGCGCGGTCTCGGTCTGGCTGACGACCTTGGCGACCAGCGAGTTCACGGTCACGTCGAGCGCGTCGCTGGCCTTGTCGCCGGAGGTCATGATGCGGGTCGCCAGGCGGTTGCCGGCCTCGTCGATCTTGCTGACGAGATCGCCGCTGCGCAGTTCGAGTTCGAGCAGCAGCGAGTCGCTGGAATTCTTCAAGGAGTCGTGGACCTGTTCGGTGCGGTCGGAAATGCCGTCGACGATGGTCGAGGAACGCTGCTCGAACTCGCCGGTGATGCGGTCGATGCGCTCGTTCAGCATCTCGTGGACGCGATCGGCCAGATCGACGAACTCGTCATGGACGTGGCCGGTCTTGAAGTTGAGGCTGGTGGTCAGCCGTTCCGAGGCGTCGAGCACGGCGCGCGTGGTCTCGGCGCTGGCTTCCTCGAGGCGGTCGAGCAGGTCGCCGCCGCGCTCGCCGAGCGCGAGGATCATGTTGTCGCCGGCATGGCTCAAGGCGGTGGTGATGTGGGCGCCGCGTTCTTCCAGCGCGCCGGTGATGCTTTTCGCGACTTCGTCGACGCGCGAGGCGATCGCGTCCGAGATCAGCGCGATGTCGTGGCGCAGGTCGATCTGCACGCCGGAAATGGCGCTGCGAACCTGCTCGGCCTGGCCGACCAGGTTGTCGCGCTGATGGGCGATGTCCTGCAGCAGCGCGCGGATGCGCACTTCGTTGTCGGAATAGGCACGCTCCAGCGCCGCGACTTCGTTGGCCACCAGCGTTTCCAGTTCGCCGGCGCGCGCGATCGCGCGTTCGACGCCGTCGCCCATGGCAGCTACTTCGCGGCGGATCGCCTGGCCGACCGTCACCATCGAGTCGGAGGCGGCACCTTCGGGCTCGGAGAAGCGGATCGCGACCTGCGCCATCGATTGCGCGATCATCCGCATTTCCTGGCCGCGCCAGGCAAGGCTCGCGAGGAAATAGAACAGCAGCACCGGCGCAAAGAACAGCGCGGCGAGGCCGCCCAGCACCAGCACGCCGCCGCTCTGTCCCATTGCGGCCTGCAGCGAAGGCAGGAACGCGGCGGTCAGCAGCGCGCAGCCGACGATCCAGACGCCGGCGAACACGGTGGCAAGCGTATAGACGCCGCGGGCAGGGCGGCCCTTCTGGATTGCCTGCAGAATCTGTCCGATGGTTTCGCGGTCATCGTTGGCGGCGCGGCGCGGGGCGCGCGGCTCTTCGATCGGATCGAAGACCTGGCGGTCGCCGCCAGAACGCGTATCAACGCGCGTATCGAACGGGGTTTCGGAGTAGGGCGGGGGCGCGGACGAAATGCTTGATGGCGAAAGGTCGTTGTTGCCGATCGAATTGCGATTGGGATCGACAGTGGTGTCACTGATGTTCAGCGCTTCCTGAATGGCGGAAAGCGCGACTTCGGTGGGATCTTTGACCTTCTTGGGATTGTTCGCCATGTTCAGTCGAGCCCTCTTACTTTTTACGCGTCCAGCTGGTCTTGCAAACGCCCCCGCAAGCCCAAACCGGATCTTTGCCCCCACACGGACCGCAGCCGCGCCCCGTCGGCGGCTTGTCCGCTACATCCGCAAACATCCTATTGGTTGAGTGATGCGAATGAAATGGCCGCGATTAAGACATTCTTAATCATCGTTAACAGCTTTGTGGCTTAAGGCCTTACGGATACTCGAAATTCCCGTGGGAGACTGTCCTTTACGGCAACTCCTCGGCGAAAAGTAGGCGAAGTTGCGGCAATTCCGGTGAACGTTCCATTAACCAGTTTCGTGATTGGGTGGCCAAAACGGCCCTGCCTGGATCGGTCCGGCGGGGAGATGTGGGTCAGGCCATGCCGCTGCACCTTGAACGGATACAATGGATGCCATCGCCGCCGCTCGCTCCCGATGACGGTCCGATCGATTTCGAACACCTTAAGCGGATGACGCTTGACGACGCCGGCCTCGAACAGGAGGTGCTGGCGATGTTCGCGGCCCAGTCGGCCAAGCTGATGGCCATGCTTGCCACCGTGCCGGCAGATGCCGATGCGCTGGCCCATACGCTGAAGGGCTCGGCCCGCGCGATCGGCGCCTTCGGTGTGGCGGAAACCGCCGCCCGGCTGGAGGCGGTTCTTGCTGATGGCGCCGATCCGTCCCGGCTTGTTGCCGAACTCGGCGAGGCCATTGCGCGGGCGCGGGCGGCGATCGAGGCGACTCTGCGCCGGTCCTGACGCGGACCTGCGGTCTGACACCCGACAAACCCCCGCCAAATTAGCCCCTTAGGTTTTCGTCCCGACCGCTAGCGCTGTGCGGATCGACCCGTTATAGGACTGCCGGGGACCCTCCTACCGTATACCGGCAGCACGAGCGATCATGGCCAAAATCCACTTTGTCGACCATTCCGGCGAAACTCGAACCATTGAAGTCGAAAACGGCGCGACCGTGATGGAAGCCGCGATCCGCAACGCCATTCCGGGCATCGAAGCCGAATGCGGCGGGGCCTGCGCCTGCGCGACCTGCCACGTCTATGTCGACGACGCCTGGCGCGAGAAGGTCGGCTCGCCCACGCCGATGGAAGAGGACATGCTGGATTTCGGCTTCGACGTACGGCCGAATTCGCGCCTGTCGTGCCAGATCAAGGTCTCCGACGAACTCGACGGCCTCGTGGTCTCGACGCCGGAACGGCAGGCATAGAGCCTGGTCCAGCTCTGCCGGATGGTTCAGCGCGCTCCGGCGCGCTCCTTTTCGACCAGTTCCTCATCGACCGCATAAGTCGCGCAGTCGGCGGCAGCCTTTGCGCATGCGGCAAGGGCCGCCTCCCGCGCCACGACGGCCGACCGCTGCCCGGCGCGGTAGCCAAAGCTGCCGGTCGGGGACACCGCAAATGCCTTGTGAGGGCTCGCGGACAAATAATCTGCAAAGGCTGAACGGCCTTTTTCACCCAACCGGGGCGGCGGCGAAAGCGCTGCCGGAAGCGGTGCTGCGGCCAGTTCCCGCGTTCCCAGATTCTGCTGGTGCAGGAAGCGATCGACCATCGGGGTCCATAGCGCAATGCCCCTTGAGAAGAGCGTGTGCCCGTCGTCGCGGAACGCAGGGGCGTCGATCAATTCGGCGCGGCCGCCGGCGCCGGTGAATGCCGCGTGCATCCGGTGGGCGAGGTCGGGGCGAAAGAACTTGTCGTTCTCCGCATAGATCCACAGCATCGGAATTCGCGACGTCCGGCCCAGAGCCGCAAATGCCCGGACCAGTGCCGCCTCGTCGCAGACATCGTCATCGGCACGTGAACCGCGACCGCCGGCGAAGCTGATTGCGGCGACGAGGCCGGGCGGCGCAGTGGCGGCGAGCGCGATGCTGGCAAAGCCGCCCGCCGAGGAGCCGACCGCGATCATGCCGCTGGTGGACACGTCGGTGCGGTCCTGCATGGCCCGGATCGCGGCGGCCAAATCTTCGGCAGACGCCCGGGCCGATCGCAAATAATCACGATTGGCGCAGCGACCGTTGCTCTCGGCATATCGGCCGCCGGAGTCGCCATAGCCTCGCCGCATCACGACCAGCGCTGCGAAACCGCGCCGCGCGAATTCGATCGCCTGCCGGTACATTCCATATGGCGACATGGTGGCTCGCGCGGTGTGATCGCGCGGTGCGCCGTGGCTGATCAGCGCCAGCGGAAAGCGTCCGCTGCCCGATGGCCGCACCAGCATTGCCTCAAGGCCCGCCGTTTCCGCAGCCGCCATCGGAATGCGCAAATCCTCGCGATAGAATACATCGGCCGCGGCGGGCTGCATCGTCGCGGAGACGATCAACACCGCCAGCAGCGCGACGCGCATTACCGTCCGTCCATTCCGCGCCGCAGCCAGCGCTGGAAGTTTCCGATGATCTCCTCGGTCAGCGGTGTCGGCTTGCGGGTGGCCTCATCGAGCAGCACCGATACCGATTGTGCCGAGGCGATGCATTTGCCTTCGGAAAACACCACCTGATCGAAGGTGACGGAGGTGCGGCCGAATTTCACCACGCCGAGCCCCAACTCGATGGTGCCCGGCCAGCGCAGCTCGGCGCGAAAATGGATATCGAGCCGGACCATGATCCAGCTGACGCCGTCCGGCATCAGCCCGTAACTACGATCCTTCATCAGCGTGACGCGGCCGGTTTCGAAATAGGTCGCATAAACCGCGTTGTTGACGTGCTGGTTGGGGTCGAGGTCGGCGAAACGCACATTGTCGGTCAACCGGTAGGGGAAATCCTCCAGGCGCGGCGTTGAATCGAGGCGGGCAGGGGCGTTCACGGGGCGGTCTCCGAACGTTTCACGTTGTTACAGCCCAGTTACCCTGCTCCGGCAAGGGGTTGAGGCGAAGGCCACCTGCCATATTATGGCTTTCCTGTTCCACCGGCGTTGGCTAGACAGACGCTGCCCCAGAAGCGCCGCCCAGGCCATCGGCGCGGTCCAACCGAAAAGAAGCTGAGATGAGCGAAGCGATCAAAACCGATGTGCTGATTATTGGTGCAGGTCCTTGCGGACTGTTCGCCGTGTTCGAACTGGGCCTCCTTGATATGAAGACGCATCTGGTCGACATCCTCGACAAGATCGGCGGCCAGTGCGCCGAGCTCTATCCGGAAAAGCCGATCTACGACATTCCCGGCATTCCTTTTGTCACCGGCCAGGGCCTCACCGACGCGCTGCTGGAGCAGATCAAGCCGTTCAATCCGACCTTTCACCTCAACGAAATGGTGGAGACGATCGAGAAGATCGGCGATCCGCTCTTTCGCGTCACCACCGACGCCGGCCAGGTGTTCGAATGCAAGGTGGTCGTGATCTCCGCGGGCGGCGGCTCGTTCCAGCCCAAGCGCCCGCCGGTGCCGGGCATCGAGGCCTATGAGGGCACCTCGGTGTTCTACGCGGTGCGCAAGATGGAGCAGTTCCGCGACAAGAATATCCTGATTGTCGGCGGCGGCGATTCCGCACTCGACTGGACGCTCAATCTCCACCCCATTGCCAAGCGCGTGACGCTGTTGCACCGGCGCGATGATTTCCGCGCCGCTCCGCACAGCGTCGAGCAGATGCGCGCACTGGTGGCTTCCGGAAAAATGGACCTGAGGATCGGTCAGGTCACCTCGCTTGAAGGCGAGGGCGGCAAGCTCTCGGGCGCCATGATGAAAGGCAACGACAACGCGGTCTCGAAAGTCGAGTGCGATACGATGCTGCCGTTCTTCGGGCTGACCATGAAGCTCGGACCGGTTGCGAACTGGGGCGTTGCGCTCGAGAACAACCTGGTGCCGGTCGAAACCGCCGCCTTCGAGACCAATGTATCGGGCATTTTTGCGATCGGCGACATCAACACCTATCCGGGCAAGCTGAAGCTGATCCTGAGCGGATTCCACGAGGGCGCGCTGATGGCGCAGAAGGCGCACCGTTACGTCTACCCGGACAAGCGCCTCGTCTTCCAGTACACGACCTCGTCATCGAGCCTGCAGAAGAAGCTCGGCGTCAACTGACAGCCGGCGCATCCGACGAAAGTGTTTGACTAAGAGTTCGACTGACGTTCATTTACAGCAGCGCCCCTGAGCTGTCCCATTCGGAGAGCACCGTGAAACGTTGGTCGAACCGAGTGAGGCGGTGCGCGGTCGCCTTGTTGTTGTGCGTCCTGCTGCCGGCGGCGGGTAGCGCCGTTGATGGCGAGAGTTCGGACGACACCATCAAGGTCGGCGTGCTGCATTCGCTTTCCGGCACCATGGCCATCAGCGAAACCACGCTGAAGGACACCGTCCTGTTCCTGATCGACGAGCAGAACAAGAAGGGCGGCGTGCTCGGCAGGAAGCTCGAGGCGGTCGTGGTCGATCCGGCGTCGAACTGGCCGCTGTTTGCGGAAAAGGCCCGCGAGCTGATCACCAAGGACAAGGTCGCCGTCGTATTCGGCTGCTGGACCTCGGTGTCGCGCAAATCCGTGCTCCCGGTGTTCAAGGAGCTGAACTCGATCCTGTTCTACCCCGTGCAATACGAGGGTGAAGAGAGCGAGCGCAACGTGTTCTACACCGGGGCGGCGCCGAATCAGCAGGCGATCCCCGCGGTCGACTACCTGATGAAGCACGAGAAGGTGAAGCGCTGGGTGCTGGCCGGCACCGACTACGTCTATCCGCGCACCACCAACAGGATCCTCGAAGCCTATCTGAAGTCGAAAGGCGTCGCGCAGGAAGACATCATGATCAACTACACGCCGTTCGGTCATTCGAATTGGCGGATGATCGTGGCCGATATCAAGAAATTCGGCTCGGCCGGCAAGAAGACGGCTGTTGTCTCCACCATCAACGGCGACGCCAATGTTCCCTTCTACAAGGAACTCGGCAACCAGGGCATCAAGGCGACCGACATTCCGGTTGTCGCGTTCTCGGTCGGTGAAGGCGAACTCGCCGGCATCGACACCAGGCCGCTGCTCGGCTATCTGGCCGCCTGGAACTACTTCCAGTCGATCAAGGATCCGGCCAACGAGAAGTTCATCAAGGCCTGGCAGGCCTACACCAGGAATCCGAAACGCGTGACCAACGATCCGATGGAAGCGCACGTCATCGGTTTCGAAATGTGGATCAAGGCGGTCGAGAAGGTGAAGTCGACCGACGCCGACAAGGTGATCGACGCGCTGCCGGGCATCGAAACTCCAAATCTGACCGGTGGTATCGCGAAGATGCTTCCGAACCATCACATCACCAAGCCGGTGTTCATTGGTGAAGTCAAAATCAATGGTCAGTTCGACGTGGTGTGGAAGGCACCGGGCCTGGTGGCCGGCGATGCATGGTCGAACGAACTCGAGGGCTCCAGGGACCTGATCGGCGACTGGGTTGGCAAGAAGTGCGGCAACTACAATACCAAGACCAACAAATGCGGAGGCAGCCATTGAAGCCGGTTTGCGTATCGAGCCGGTTCCTGGCTCTTGCCGGTGATGATTCCAACGAAAATATGACCGAATGGCCGCGGCGCGTTCGCCGCGGTCTCGCGTTCGTCCGTCCAGGCACTGGAACCGTCCGCGAAATGGCCTTAGTCTGCGGCCATTCATTTTGTGAATTAGTCAGGTGATGACGATGCGAAGTACGCTTTCTGTGGTTCGACTGATATTGCCGATCGTGATGGGGCTTGCGTTCGTTTGCGACCTTGCGGCGCAAACGGCGGAGCCGTCAGCCGCCGGGCTGTGGCAAAAGGTCGAGAAGGGCAAGCCGGTCGGATGGTTTTTGGTGGTCGATCGCGACGGCATCTATGAAGGCGCGTTTGCCAAGCTTTTTCCTGAGCCAGGCGATGCTCCCAATCCGGTCTGCTCAAAATGCACCGACGATCGAAAAGATCAGCCGTGGCTCGGGCTCTCCTTCATCCGCGACATGAAGCGAGACGGACTGAAATACGAGAATGGCAATGTGCTCGATCCGCGCGATGGCAAGATCTACAAAGCCAAGATGACGGTCAGCCCCGACGGACAGACTTTGACCATGCGTGGCTATCTCGGCTTCTCATTATTGGGCAAGGATGAGATCTGGACCCGGCTGCCGGACTCCTCGATCGCTTCGCTCGATCCGGCCATCATCGCGAAATATCTGCCGGCACAGGCGGCGGCGATGAAGCAGCCAGCTCCGAAAGCGCCTGTCGCAAAGAAGACGACGGCGCCCGCGCCTGCACCTGGAGCACCTGCCCCCGCGCGTTGAGCAAAACTGCTGGAGGAGATGATCCGGCAAAGCATGCCCTCGGGCCACGACCCGATGGGCGGCACCGGTTGTCCCTTGCGGCAAACGCGAAACGTTTGCGCGGAGATCACGCTCAACCAAAATAGAGCGGGATGACGATCCGAAGAAAAGTCATCGAACGCTAACGCGTCCCCGGCAATGCCGGGATCGGCGATACCGGCTGCGAAATCACTTCAGGCACGGCGGCATCCAGTTGCAGCACGGCGGCTGCGGCCGGCAGCGCCGCGTCCGCCATCGCGGCGTGGCCTTCGGCGGTGGGATGCACGGCGCCGCCATACACCGCCGACAGAACCCCCCAGGTCGCGTCGTGGATGTCGGCAGGCTGCTGCGACGACGGCAAGCCCAGCGGATAGGTCATTGCCGCGAAGTAGCTGTCATTGGCGTCGCGGATCCAGCGCGCGCGCGGCAGATAGGCGCGATATTCGCCGGCGCTGCGGCCGCACAGCATTGGCTGGCTGGCGGCGGTGACGATGTCAGGATCGAAGCTCTCGCCGCGGGCCGAGAAACATTGGCGATCGAATTCGGGATCGCTCTCCGCCCGCGCGCAGAAACCGTGGTTCGCAAACGTCGCCTGATGCGCATCGACAAAGGTCATGCGGTCGGCGCGCGGGTTGCGGCACAGGATGCCGGATTGGCACAGCGCGAGCGCCTTCAGCTGCGGCAGGAATTCGCCCTCGACGAAGTTCGAGACGGCGGCGAGCCGCTGCGGCTCGGCGTTGAACGAGGGGTGAATATCGAAGCCCGCCCGTCCGCCGGGGCACGGCGTGCCGTTATTGGCCAGCGTCGGGTTGGCGTAGGAGGTGTAGACGACGCGCGACATGTCGCCGACCAGCGGCTTCAGCGCCTCGCGCAGCTTGGCGAATCCTTGCGGGAGGTCCCGCATCAGCGCGCCGCGTGCCTCCTCGACCGATGCCAGCACGCCGCTGCGCCGGAACAGGGCGCGCTCCGTCGCCGTGTCGACGATCACGTCGGCGACGAGCCCCGAAAAATAAATGTCGTTGGCGCCGACCGACAGCAGCACCAGATCGAGCTTGCGATCGGGCTGGCGGCCTTTGGCCGCCGTGACGGCTTCGCGCAGTTCAGCGAGCTGGGCGTTGACCGTGCCCCGGCAACTGCCCGATTTCGACGGCGGGCAGTCACGGGCGCGCTGCGAGCCGAACAGGCCGTCGGCGATGGTGGCGCCGGTGCAGGCCAGCGGCAGATACGTCACCGCTATATGCGGAAACTGTACGGCGAGCGCCAATGCGGTCCGCGTCTGATAGCTGTAGAGCGAGCGGTGGCAGGCTGCATTGAGCCAGAGCGCGCTCTGCCGCTGCCAGACGGCCATCGTATCCGGGGCTTCACAGGCCCGTCCGCCCTTATAGCCGGCGCGGCTTGGACGGTAATATTGTGAGGCGGCCGATCCCAGATAGGAGCGGAAGCAAAAGCCATCATCGGACAGCGCGATAGGCCGGTCCGGATTTCCCTCGCCGGAGGCGACGCTGTCGCCGAGGCCGGCGATGAAGATGTCGCGCACCGAGATCTCGGTGGCGACGCGCTGGCCGCCGTCCGAGCCGGCGGAGACATCGACGCTGGCCACGGTGGTACGTCCATAGCGGACCCTGAAATTGACCGGCTCGGCGCAGTCGAACGTGGATCCTTGCGGTCCGTCGCCGTCGTCGAACGACCAGGCGCAGGTGGCGCCGACCGGAACCGGTCCGGTCAGACGGACGGTGATGGGATGATCGATTGGCGTCAGATAGCTTTCCTTGACGTTGTCGCGGGTGCAGGGCTCGCTGACACGGCCGGCAAGATCGATGCAAAGCCGGTTCACGGTGTTTCGTGCCCAGCCGCGGCCGTCGCTTTGCAATCCCAGCGCCTGTTCGGCGGCCAGAACGCTGCGGCCGCGGCTAGCCTCGGCGTGCAGTTGGAAATCCCGTTCTTCACGGAACAGCCGGAAACGGTTGCGGACCTCCCAGGAAATCTGCATGGCGCCTTGGGGCGCGGTCTGCGCTTCCGCAGGGGGAGGCGATAGCGCCGCCAGCGCGCCGGCGAGCAGCGCGACTGATACTATCGATCGAGGTAAAATACCGGCCATGGCGCGTTTGACGTTAGCGGTAAGGCAGAAATAAGAGAACCCGACCCTCGTAACCCAAAAGACTGAAGCAGGCAGATAACGTCGCTGTTACCGTTTGGCTCGCTTGAGCGGCTGCCTGACCGGGACCTCCGCCGTGCGGGGCTGTTCGTTCATCTGGCGGCTGGCCTCCGCGAGCCTGCGGCGTTCCTGCCAGGGCTGCACCACGCTGAGCCAAAGTTCGCGCGCGCCCATGATCCAGATCGAGATGCCGAAGGGAATCAGGAAATACAGGATCCGGAACACCACCAGGGTTGCCAGCAATTGTTCCTTGCCGAACTGGGGCAGCGCCACCAGCATCGCGGCGTCGAACACGCCGATGCTGCCCGGGGCATGGCTGGCGAAGCCAAGCAGTGTTGCCAGGATGAAGACCACCGCCAGCGAAACGAAATCGATATGGGGTTGCGTCGGCATCAAGAGATACATCGCCAGCGCGCAGAACCCGAGATCGACGACGCCGATCATGACCTGCAGCAGCGTCAGCCGCGCCGAGGGCAGCACCACCTTCCAGCCATTCTGGCCGAGTTCGCGGCGGTTCTCGCCCATCACCAGCCAGAGGAAATAGGCCGCGATGCCGGCGAGGCAGCCGAGCGCGATCAGACGGTTCACCGAAGGCGGCAGCAGATCCATGGCCGTCGCCGCTTCCGGATGCCAGGCCATGCCCATGCCGAGCACGAACAGATTGCCGAGCCAGAAGGTCAGACCCGAGAGGAAGCAGATCTTGGCGACATCGATCGCGGTCAGGCCGTAGTCGGAATAGATCCGGAAACGGATCGCGCCGCCGGTAAAAACGGTGGCGCCGATGTTGTGGCCGATGGTGTAGCTGGTGAAACTCGACAGCGCGGCGATGCGATAGGGGACGTGCGTCTTGCCGATGGTTCGCAGCGCAAAGAAATCATAGAAGGTCAGCGTGCAAAACGCGCCTACCACGCACAGCGCAGCCAGCGCGATGCGATGCGGCGCGATTTCCGTCAGTGCGGTCAGAATAATCGCGGTGTCGACGCCCTTCAGGGTGTGAACCAGATGGGTGACGGCAAGGATGATGATGAGGAGACTCGCAGCGATCCCTAGCCGTTTCCAGCCGATCTTCTCCTTGAAGCCACGCCCAAGCGTGGTCAGCAGCCGATGCATTCATCCTCCCGGCGGGATGGCAAAAGAAAACCTGTCAAACGAGGCGACAGGGACGGTCAGACGCACCGTGCGCGAAGACACATAAGCCAAAATCGAACCGTTGTGCAGCCCTTGACAAGCCTAGCTTCTGCGTTCGTTCGGCAACCCTGTCATACGTCCTACATATGCGGCCGCGTTAACGATTGTGAGTCGCGGCCAGGCGTATTCCCAACGCTCTCTCGTAAGCGCCGTTCCGCTGTTACCGGGGCCCGCCCCGCGTAGATCGGCTTGAGGAGGGGGCCGCGGTTTCGCATTCCCAAGCCGAGGGACGGTTATTGGGAGGCATCACGACCATGAACGGCTTGTTCATCCCGAATTGCGGACATCTAGTATTACGCTGAGAGACAACTCGTGAAAGCGTCGCCGCCGAGAACGCGGCCGAAAAGCAGCTTAAACGGGGCTTTTTGTGTCATCTCGACGAAACAGGCGCATGCCCGGAAAGGTGCTTCCGCTGCGGGGGGCCGATGGGCACGGCGGTCAATTGCCCGTCGATCGACGGCATCATTCAGAAGGCCGAGGAAGTCGTAAGGCGAGGTCGCGGCCGTGCTGGATGCAACGCTGAGCAATGTCGCCCTACGCCGCTGCGCCTGACGAGATCTCGCTATGGCTGCCTGATCGCCCGGGTGTGGAAGCTGCCGCGCGACCACGGTGCTGGCCGAGCCCACGGTTGGTCTGCAGCTGATTTGTCCGGTCCATTGAGGCAAAACGCCGCGCGTGAAAATCGCGCGCGTTCTTGCGTCAGGGGCTGCGATTCTGGCCGGCGTGCCACTGCCGGTGCGGGTACTCACTGCTTGGGAATCACTTCACGGGTGGCCGTTTGAGGCCGCGCTCGGTCGATAATGGGAATCACCGGGTACCGGCGGGAACCCGCAACCGGCACGCGAGGACGCCAAGCATTTATTCACCATCGAACCAGACGAAACCGCGTCGGTTACCCCAAATGCACCATTAGCGTCGTCATTACAGACCGGTAGCAGGGGTCTGTGATGTATCAAGTTCTGAATTGCCTGGTCACCGAGCATGATTTGCGGCTGGTTGTTCTCGCCGGCATCATTTGCTGGCTCGCCAGCGCGGTAGCGATCAGCCTGTTTCATCGCGCCCGGGCCTCACAGGGCCGCACCCGCGCGATCTGGGTCGGCCTTGATGCTGCGGTCGGCGGCTGCGGAATCTGGGCCACCCATTTCGTGGCGATGCTGGCCTACGACCCCGGGTCCGGGGCCGGATACAATATTCCGGTCACCCTGCTGTCGCTGATCTTTGCCGTCTCGATCGCCGCGGTCGGCCTCAGCGTTGCCCTGCTCAACGACCGCCGGTCGACGCTCGCGATGGGCGGCGCGATTGTCGGCGCTGGCGTCGCAGCGATGCACTACACCGGCATGATGGCGCTCGAGCTTCCGGCGCGCATCGTCTGGTCGCCCGGCATCGTGCTGGCATCCGTTATGCTCGGGAGCATGTTCGCAGGCCTGGCGCTCGTTGTCGCCGCGCACCGGGATGACCGCAAACACACCTTGGCCGCCACGGGCCTGCTGACGGTCGCGATCGTTTCCCACCATTTCACTGCGATGGGCGCCGTGACGCTCGTTGCCGATCCGACCCTCGTCACCGACGAATTGACGATCTCGCCGGGCGCGCTTTCCTTTCTGACCGCCGTGGCCGCGTTCGCCATTCTCGGCATATCGTTCGTAGCGGCGTTGCTCGATCGCCGCTCAAGCAGCGAACTGCACCAGCAGAAGGTCCTGCTCGACTCGGCCATCACAAACATGTCGCAGGGACTTTGTATGTTCGATGCGGACGGCCGCATCATGCTGTTCAACCAGCGCTACAGCGAGATGATGGATCGGACCAACATGCCGCTGCAGGGCCGTTTGCTGGTCGACGTTCTGCGGGATCAGAAATCGATCGGAAAATGGGACGGCGATCCCGAAGAATTCTTCAACATTGTGGTGACCGCGGCGAAAGCCGGCGAGAGCCTGAACCGGGTCGTCAGCCGAAACGGACGTTCAATCCGCGTCGTCGATCAGCCCAAAGAGGGCGGTGGTTGGGTTGCGACCTTCGAGGACATCACCGAATGGCAGGCGGCCCAGGAGCAGATCACGCATATGGCGCGCCACGACGCGCTCACCAATCTGCCGAACCGGACGCTGTTCCGCGAGCAGCTCGAGAAGGCGCTGCGCCTCGCCAAGCGCAGCGATCAGCTCGCGGTGTTCTGCCTCGATCTCGATCATTTCAAGGAAATCAACGACTCGCTCGGCCATCCGGTCGGCGACGCCCTGCTGAAGGAAGTTGCCCGCCGGCTCGGCGAATGCGTCACCGAGCACGACACGGTGGCAAGACTTGGCGGCGACGAATTCGCGGTCGTGCAGTTCTGCAGCGACTGCGATCCGTCGGCGGTGGCCTTGCTTGCCAGCCACATCGTCGAGAAGATCGGGGAGCCCTACGATATCGGGGGCCACCAGCTCGTCGTCGGCGTCAGCATCGGCATCTCGCTGGCGCCCGAGGACGGCAAGCAGCCCGATGAGCTGCTGAAGAAGGCCGATCTCGCGCTCTATCGCGCCAAAGCCGACGGCCGCGGCACCTATCGCTTCTTCGAGAGCGGAATGGATGCCCGCGCCCAGGCGCGGCGCATTCTGGAACTGGATCTGCGGGCGGCGCTGCAACGCGACGAGTTCGAGGTCTATTATCAACCGATCCGCGACGTCGCCAGCGACAGCGTCGTCGCGTTCGAGGCCCTTGTACGCTGGAATCATTCGCTCCGCGGGATGATCGCGCCGGCTAATTTCATTCCGCTGGCGGAGGAAACCGGCCTGATCATTCCGCTCGGCGATTGGGTGCTTCGGCAGGCCTGCGTGGACGCCGCAGGCTGGTCCGAGGATATCACCGTCGCCGTCAATCTTTCGCCGGTCCAGTTCAAGAATCCGAACCTGATCTTGTCCGTGAAGTCAGCGTTGCAGGCCGCCGGTCTTCCGGCACATCGCCTCGAACTGGAGATCACGGAATCGGTGCTGTTGCAGAACAGCGAGGCGACGCTGGCGGTTCTGCATGAGCTTCGCGGCTTTGGCGTCAGGATCTCGCTCGACGACTTCGGAACGGGTTATTCGTCGCTGAGCTATCTGCGCAGTTTCCCGTTCGACAAGATCAAGATCGACCGTTCGTTCGTCACTGAACTGGCCACGCGCGACGATTCCATGGCCATCGTCCGCGCCGTGACCGGATTGGGCAAGAGTCTCGGGATCGTCACTACCGCGGAGGGCGTCGAGACGGAGGCCCAGTTCGATCTGCTGCGCCGCGAAGGATGCACGCAGGCCCAGGGCTATCTGTTCAGCAAGCCGCGTCCCGCCGCCGAGGTGGCCGCGATGCTGTCGAAGCCGCGCGCACGCATCGTCGCGTAATCGCAGAGCGTTTTCGAGCGAAGTGGATACCGGTTCGCGTAAAGAAAACGCGTCAAAAAAGGAATCGGGTTTGAAGTTACGCCTTACGCAGCGCGAAATGCGCGCCGCAGAATGCCATCACGGCGCCGAGGCATAACGCCGCAAGACCCGAAAGCACGCCCGAAATCGTCGGGATCGGGCTTGGCGCGGAGGCTGCCTGGCCGGCGCCGGCCAGGATCAGCACGCCGACCGCGATCAGGAACTGGCGCATCCGCTGCGGGATTTGGCCGGACACCGCACTGTGCATCAGATTGGCGGTGAAATAGCCGCCGCAAAACCCGACGCTCGCAATCAGCCACCACGCAATGGCCGCGCCCGCGGGCATGAACTCACGGGTATCGGATCGCCACAGGCCGCCGAGGTCGAGGCCGTAGCGCGCGCCCAGCATGTGAACGGCAAGCGCCAGCAGCACCCCGGATATCATCGCGCCGGCCAGAATCAGGCGTCGCGGAAAATAGGTCGTCTCGGCCATGGCCTGCTTGTAAGGTAAAGCCGGCTGGCCGCGCAAGCTGCGCGCTCGGCCGCTACCGGGATTTTTGAATTGCCAACCTCACTACCGGACAGGACGGAGACATCGGGCGATAGCGCGCCCGAAACCCGCTATGTCTACAAGGCGTCGCTGATCGGATCGGCGCATGAATTCAAGCTGACCGATGCCGGCTTGTCCTGGCATATCTCGGGCAAGTCCGGTGTCTGGGGTTACGCCGACATCGCGGCGATCCGCCTCAGTTACAAGCCGTCGTCGATGCAATCCCGCCGTTTCCGCGCCGACCTCCAGGGCAGGGATGGTGGACGCATCACCATTCTCTCGACCACCTGGCAAACCGTCTCGCTGATGGTGCCGCAGGATCACGACTATCGTGCCTTCATCACCGAGTTGCATCGGCGTATGGCGAAGGCGGGCAGCAAGGCCACGTTGATCGCCGGTATCGGACGGATCACCTACGCCGCGGCCCTTGCGATGGTGACGTTGCTCGGCATCGCGATGGCCGGGCTTCTGGTGCGCGCGTTCGCGACCGGTGAATGGTACGGCGCGTTGTTTCTGGTTGGCTTCGTCGCGCTGTTCAGCTGGCAGATCGGCGGCTTCATCAAGCGTAACCGGCCGCGCGCTTACGACTTCGATCATTTGCCGCAAGCATTGCTGCCGTAGCAAGGCCGTGATGTCGTCGATGTCCGATTGGAACCGATGCAATACTGAGTCATGTCGATGAAAATGATCGCGCTCGCTGGAGCCTTATGCCTTCTATTCTCCAGCTCGACGTTATGCAAAGCGAACTCTGGCCCTTGGTGTGCGCCGGATGTTGCGATTTTGACTTTCAAAGATCAACAAGGTCGGGATCTTGCGAGGATCGAACTTCGCTCCCTCAAGGCAGTTTGCAGCCGAAACCCGGAAAAGAAAGGGTTTGGAGTAAGCTTGGAACGATCGATGCGCATTGAACACAATGGGCAATGGACTGAAGTGCCGAAAGAGTGCGTATCCGGTTTCTCTTTTGGAGTAGATGGGCTGTCGCTGTCTGGGGATGATACCGGTCTAGGTATGAGCCTTATTGGAAAATCGACGGACAGAGACGACAATACAAAAGTCACGATATATAAACTGCGTGATCAAGTCTTATGCTTTCGGGTCGAACCGTGCTCGACTATCGAAAATCACAACCAAGAGTGCAATAGGCAGTTGTCGCCGTAATGGTCGTTCCGTCTCAACTTGTTAAAAGAGAGCGAGCGGACCCCAGCGAGTTATGATGGAAGATCACCCTCTTCTGAACGTGGTCGCACAATGGCCAGGCCGTGTTTCGACACAGCTTGCCTTTGAGGCGCGCGGCTTCTTGGTCCACAGGGCATGGCAGAATCGAATGATTGAGTTCTGCGGTGAACACCAGGAGGACTTGCTCAATCGATATTGGGATGAGGTCTCGTTGGAGACAATGCGGTGCGCAGGAAAGGTAATTTGCGAGATGCGGTATTTTGGCATTGAACCAAAATACCGTTCTGCATTTTTGGACGAGCTCTTCGCGGCCAGAGATTTTCTTGAGCCTCCTTTTCAAGCTCCTCCGCTCATCAGATGCTTGTTTGAGCATCTCAAGAAAACCTGGTTTGATGCAGAGTTTAGACATAGCGAAGCAGCCGTCATAGGGATGCAGAAGAAGCAGGAGAGCGAGCGTTTAGAAATTCAGACGGCGGGTTGGACAGGAAAGAAGCGGGACGTCCTTCCCTTCATTGATAAGTTTTGCTCAGCGCATGCATTCAAGCGCCGTCGTAACCTCTGGCATAAAAATCTGAGCTGCGGCCTCGTCTTCGAGGTCAGCACTGATCTCGGGGGGAGTGCTTATTGTACCCAAATGCCATTGATGTTTCGGATATTCCATGCGGACGATCCCAAATTTGCGTTCGAGTTGGGAGGGAATGAGCCGTTTGATCAGCTTGTCTATGGAAGTCGATTATACGGGGGAGGAGGAGATACCAGCAATTTTGTTTTGGGAGTTCGGGCTAACATTGAACTGTTCGATGTAATTGCTGCGTCTTTTGGGACCTCTCAGCCAGCTTAAGATCTAAAGCAGTCTTGGCTTCTTGCGAATTGTTGCGAAGCTTGCTGCCGTAGTTTCCGCAATCAAGCGCAATCAAATGTGACTTTGCGAAGCGCGCCGCATGCGGCAACGTGCCAATGCGTTCCCCGCGGTTGGATGAGCATTGCTGCGAGCACGAAGTGACGGATCGAAGCACGCGATTGCCGACCGAGGCCGAGATTGCCGCCATCAATGCGCAGCATTTGATCCGCACGCCGCTGAAGCCGGCCGATCTGCTGTTCGTGTTCGGCACCCGCGTCGATGTCAGGGAGCGCGTCGATGAGGCGGTGAGGCTCTGGCGCGAGGGTTACTTTCGCTGCTCGGTCGTCAGCGGCGGGATCACGCCGGGAGCGGAGCGCTCGGAATGCGAAATCATTGCGGATGCGATGATCGCACGCGGCATCCCGCCCGGGCGGATCCTGCGGGAAGATCGCGCGATGAACACCGGCGAGAATGTGATCTTCTCGCTCCCGGTCATCGACGCCGCGCTGGGGCTGGCGCATGTTCGCAGCGTGATTTGCCTCGGCAATACCTGGACCGCGCGCCGCTATCCGATGACGCTGCACCGGCACTGGCCGGAAGTGGAGAAAATGCTGGTCACGGTCGACAGCTTTGCGACACCGCGGTCGCTCTGGCACACCGATCCCGAATTCAGGCGGCGCATGCTCTGTGAATGGGACAAGATCGAGCCGTACAGGGCGAATGGCTTTATCGCCGAGTGGCCGTGAAGTGCGGGTGACCGGTCTATTCGGTTGATTCGAAATCTTCTTCGCTCGCGCGCAGCATTCCCGCCAGTGTCCGCAGCGCCGCATCGAGCTGGTCGACGGGCGGCGCGGCCAGCGCCAGCCTTATTGCGTTCGGCGCATGTCCGGGGCTCACCGCAAAGGTCGACGAGGGCGTCAACGCGATGTCCCGGCGGGCTGCGGCGGCGACGAAGGTCTGCGACCGCCAGTGGTGCGGCAGCGTCAGCCACAGATGGTAGGATTTCGGGTTGGCCTGCAGCTCGAAGCCGGCCAGCCGTTCGGCGGCAATGTGCTGACGCCGCTGCGCATCGATGCGCTTTAGCCTGACGAGTTCGGACGCGGTGCCGTCGGCCATCATGCGTTGCCCGGCCGCGAAGGCGTATCCCGAGGCTGTCCATCCGCCGGAACGAACCGATGCCATGATGCTCTCGCGCAAACGTGGCGGCGGCACGATGAAGCCGAGCGCCAGACCCGGCGCGACTTTCTTGGAAAGGCTGTCGAGCACGACGCAGCGATCGGGTGCCAGCGCTGCCAGCGGTGCCTCGTCGTCGAGGAATCCATAGACCACATCTTCGATGATGGTGAGATCGAGTTTCTCGACGACGCGCAGCAACTCGGTGCGGCGCGAGGCCGGCATGGTCATGCCCAATGGATTCTGAACCGTCGGCTGGATGTACAGCGCCGACAGATGCGCCTCACGGTGGGCCTTTTGCACGGCGTCGGGACGCACGCCGTTTTCGTCCATCGTCAGCGGCACCAGTGTCACGCCGATCCGGGCGGCGATGCCCTTGATGAAAGGATAGGTCAGGGCCTCCACGCCGCAACGGCCGCCGGCCGGTACGATCGCGGCCAATGCGGCGGCGATGCATTGCCTGCCGTTGGCGGTGAAGACGATCTGCTCCGCGCGCGCCGACCAGCCGTTTTGGGAGAGGAAGTCCGCCGCGATGTTTCTTGCCGCTTGCGTGCCGGCGCTGGTGCCTTGCCGCAACGCGATTTCGAGGGCTTCCGGCCGCTCCAGTCCCTCAAGGCTGTTCGCGATCAGGGCCGATTGTGTCGGCAGCAGCGGATAATTGACTTCCAGATCGATGCGGGCGCCGCGTGGTTCGGTCAGCGTGGTGATCGCACGGGGCGCCTGTCCGGAAATGAACGTGCCGCGTCCGACTTCGCCGACCACGAGGCCTCGCCGTAACAATTCCGTGTAGACGCGGCTCGCGGTGGAGACCGCGATCTTGCGCTCATAGGCGAAACTGCGCTGCGGCGGCAGGCGATCGCCCGGTTTGAGCCCGCCATTGGCGATCTCGGAGGCAACGGCATCGGCAAGCCTGAGATATTCGAACTTTGACATAATTGCACCGAGAGCAATGTTTTACTTGCACCGAGGAATGTACCGGATCATTTTGAACCTATCAAGCCTGAGATTGCACTGAGGAGAGTGCAAACAATCAGACCTAAAGGCGCTGCCGCTGATTCCCAGCGATTGCGTCGGCGGCATCGCCTTGCCGCGTGAAAGCCAACTGGAGAAGACCAATGACCATGATGTCCCAAGCTGCAGCCCAGCCTGCCATTCCCTTCGCATCGAGCGGATTTCTCCGCCGATTCGGGATCTGGGCGCATGTAATCGCCGCGTATCTGGATCGCCGGGCGGCGGTCAAAGCGCTGCGCCAGCTGGACGATCGTGAACTCCGCGATATCGGAATAACCCGCAGCCACATCGAGCAGGCGGTTTGGGGTCTCGCAGACCCGGATCTCGGGCGGCTCCGGTAAAGGCTGCGTGCCTTGATCTGGACCAACACAGAATTGCGGCCCGGTCGATCGGCCGGGCTGCATTGTGACTGCGTATCGCTATCGCTGCATCAATGCCGGACCACCAGCACCGAGCATTTGGCGTAGCGCACCACATGGCCGGCATTGGAGCCGAGAAAATAGGTCCGCATCGCCGGCCGGTGCGACGTCATCACGATCAAATCGGCCTTGATCGCCGCAGCCTCTTCCAGGATCTCGTGATAGATACCGCCTTGCCGCACCACGGCGGAAATGCGCGACGCCTCGATACCGGATTCCTGCGCCACGATCGCGAGCGCCTCTTCCGAGGTCTGGCGCTGCTGGGCGTCGAAATCGGCCGGCACATATTCCGCCAGCATCACCGGCGTCATCGGCATGACGTTGAGCAGCCGCACCGTGCCGCTCCAGGTCTGTGACAGCGTTGCCGCTGTTGCGATCGCGGGCTTCGCCAGATCGGTGTCGGCGAGATCGAGCGGCACCAGAATGGATTTGAACATCCGCGCCTCCTGTCGGAAACGAGCCTAGCATGAGGGCGACCGGATGTCCGCCCGGCCTACTTTGCACGGGGTTGTTTTCGCGATTTTATCTCTGGGCTAGTCGTCCGACGTCTGCCTCAGCAGTTTCGGGCTGGTGAAGCGCACGAGGTTGCCGCGGCGAAACGCCACCTCGTTCCAGTCCTCGATCGCAAAATCGAGGATCGCAAGGCCGCTGGTCGGCAGATTGTCATTGAGGGCTTTTTTCGCGGCCGCATCGCCGCTGCCGGACAGCGCCAGCGCCAGTTCATGCATGCCGGGATTGTGGCCGATCACCATCAACCGCTTCGGATCGGTGGCTTCGGCCATGCGGATGATCTGCAGGAGATGCGTTGGGTCGGCGCCGTAGAGTTCGGCCAGGAACTCGGCCTGCGGCGGGGCGAAATCCTTCGCCGCATCCTGCATCGCCTCCCGGACGATCTCCCAGGTCTGTTGTGTCCGCACCGCGGTCGAGATCAGAACCATGTCGGGGAGAGGCAGGTGCCGGCCGATCCAGCCACCGATCGCGGCGGCGTCCAGCCGGCCGCGGTCGTCGAGCCGGCGGTCCTGGTCCTGCCCCGAGGGTGCGTCGTGTTCGGTCTTGGCGTGACGCAGCAGCATCAAACGGCGCATGGACGCAATCTCGATTCGTTTTGGCCTGAATTAATCTACAGGCTCATGCCCAGGACAAGGTGACAAGCGCCGCAGCGGTCCGTAAGAAAACGCCATGGCAGAGACTTTCACAAGTGCGACCAACGGTCCGGACGACGACGCGTCGTTTCGCTCGCGCCTGTCTTTCGATCTCGACGTCGATATCTGCGTGGTCGGAGCAGGCCTCGCCGGCCTGACGGTGGCACTGGAGGCCGCGCGTCTTGGCGCCAGCGTTGCCGTGCTCGAGGGCCGGCACGTCGGCTGGAACGCGTCCGGCAACCAGCTCGGCACCGTCATGCCGGGCTATAGCCTTCCGATCGGCGAGTTGATCGAGCGCGTCGGCCTTGAGGATGCCCGCGAGCTCTGGGCGCTGTCGAAGGAGGGCGCTGGTTACATTCGCGCCGTGGCGAGCGAAGAGGCGATGCCGGGCATTGCGCTGACCGAAGGGGCGCTGGAAGTCTCCAATGTCGATGCCGGTGAAACCTTGATCAGCCGGCTGCAGACGCTGAGCGAGGATTTCGAGACCGAAGTCGAGGGCTGGCAGGTCGATCGGGTGCGCGATCAGCTCAAGACCGGGCACTATTTCCACGGCATCTATTACCCCAGGGCGTTTCAAGTCGACGGCCGTAAATATGTCCATGGCCTGGCGGCGCTCGCAAGGCGGGCAGGGGCGCGGATCTTCGAGGACACGCCGGTGGTCAGCATCGATCCTTCGGGTATTCGAAAGCGCATCGTGACGCCGTCGGCGCGGCTTCGCGCATCGCACATCGTGCTGGCCGGCAACATCCATCTCGGGGCGCCGTTGCGGCGGCTGTCGGAAACGCTGCTGCCGGTCTGGCGCTATGCCGCCGTGACCGAACCGCTCGGCGCGCGCCTCACTGACGCCATCACCTTTCAGGGGTCTGTGAGCGACAGCGACGGCATCGATCATTTCCGGATCGTGGAGGGCGACCGCCTGATGTGGGCCAGTCCGGAAACGACCTGGGACGCGCGGCCGCGCCGCTTCGGCGCGACCATCCAGCAGCGAATCTCCACCATTTTTCCACAGCTCGGCAAGGTCGGAATATCCGATGTCTTCGGCGGCGCCGTCGGTGTGACCGTCCACGGCATGCCGCAGATCGGCCAGTTGCGGAAAGGATTGTGGGTCGCCTCCGGCTTCGGCCGCCAGGGGATGAACACCGCGGCGATGGCGGGGCAATTGGTGGCGCGCAGCATTCTGTGGGGCGACGAGCGCTGGCGGCTTTTTTCGCCGTTCGAACTGGTCTGGGCAGGCGGCACGACCGGGCGGGTCGCCGGTCACCTGATCGGCATGTGGGGGCGGGGAAGTTCAGCGGCCGCGGGCGCGCTGGCCCGTTATCGGGAAGGCATGCGCGCCAAGGAGCGGATTCGCGAGGCGCGGGTGGCCGAGGCCAGCCGGCAGGCCGGAGCCAGGCCGCCGCTCCGTCGCCGTCCGCCGCCGGGTCCGTCGCGGCCGGTCCGCCCGCAGCCGCCGTCGGAAGCCGCGGACGCTGCAATACCGCCGGTCGTGACCTCGCAGGAAAGTGAGCGAATTCGGGACGGATCCGTGTAACTTCCGCACGCGCGCGCCGTATTTGATGGCGAACCACCTTGTTCCGCCTCGCACGGAGACCCCGATGATGGACCGCCGTATCCTGCTTGCATCTGTGGCCGGCCTGTTCGGCCTTGTGGCCTTCCGCTGGCTCCGCACATCGCCCGCGCAGGCCGCCGAGAAGTTCGAGGTCGAAAAGACCGACGCCGAGTGGCGCGCGCAGCTGACGCCGCAGCAATATGAAATCCTGCGCAAGCACGGCACCGAGCGTCCGGGCTCGAGCCCGCTTCTGAAAGAGCACCGCAAGGGCATCTTTGCCTGTGCCGGTTGCGACCTGCCGCTGTTCGCCTCGGAGACGAAATTCGAGAGCGGCACCGGCTGGCCGAGTTTCTACCAGCCGCTCGACAACGCGCTCGGCAAGACCGAGGACCGCACCTACGGCATGCTGCGCACCGAGGTGCATTGCAGGCGCTGCGGCGGCCATCTCGGTCACGTCTTCAACGATGGACCGAAACCGACGGGGTTGCGCTACTGCATCGACGGATTTGGGATGGTGTTTCACCCGGCCATGGCGTCGGCGACCTGACCGATTCCACCTCTGCTGCCCGGCAATTGTTGCCCGCCCGGCAATTGTGCCCCGGTCCTTGGACCGGGGTTTTTCATTTAAGATATTGATATAAATATATTTTCTATGTTGGCATAACGCTTGCGACGTCTTCCTTCGATTGCGGCCCTGAATTTTGGCAAACACCGGCACGCCGCCCGGATCGAAGTTGGAGACGATGTAATGGGTATCTTCGGCGCTCTCACCACGTCCGTCGCGGGCCTGCGGGCGAATTCCTACGCCCTAGAAAACATTTCCGGCAACATCGCGAACTCGCAAACGACCGCCTTCAAGCGGATCGACACCAGTTTCATGGATATCATTCCCGACACCGGTAGCACCGCGCAACTCGCGGGCAGCGTCACCGCCGGCTCGCGCAGCACCAACACCATCGCAGGGTCGGTGCAGTCGGCGGCGGTATCGACTTACATGGCGATCAACGGCGACGGCTTCTTTGCGGTGCAGAAGCCCGGCAGCATCTCCGACAACAACCCGGTGTTCGACGGCATCAATCGTTACACGCGGCGCGGTGACTTCTCGCTCGACAAGAACGGCTACCTCGTCAATGGCGCCGGCTACTATCTGGAAGGCGTGCCGATCGATCCGACCACGGGCAATCCGAGCGGCAGCGTGCCGCAGGTTCTGCGCTTCCAGAATGACTTTCTGCCGTCGCAGGCAACAACCAAGATCGACTACCGCGCCAACCTTGCGAGCTACCCGCTGACCAACAAGCACGACACCTCGGTGCCGGGATCGGAGTTGCTGCGGCCGGCCGACTTCATTTCAAATCCGAGAATCCTCGGGACCCCTGCGACCCCGTATTCCAATACGGCCGTGCTGGGTAACGCGCGGAACAACTATGAGACGATACCGCAGCCGATATCGGCAGGCACGTTGCTCACAAGCACGTCCGGCACCAACTCACTTCCTGCTGGATTTGCAAACGGCGATACGCTCGTGCTCAAGACCACCACCGGTGGCGTCACGACGACCAACACACTGTCCTTCTACACCGGTGCTGCGCCTGCTCCGGTAGCCGGCACCACTTTCATCGACCTTGCCACCGCGACAGTTGGAGGCCTGCTGACCACGATCGATGGCCTCACGGGCGGTGCGCCTGCTTCGAGCGTCTCCGCTGCAGGGGCCATCACGCTGAATACCGGTACCACGAACGACTTTACCCTTGCGGCCGGTGCGTCGGCATCGGCTGTATCGGCATTCCAGGCGCTCGGCTTCACGGGCACCGTCACGGGGCTTCGCGGTGGCGGCGGCACGGCTGGTACCGGCATCGTGATCGGCAGCGACAATAAGGCGTTTCTCGACGAGTCTATCAGCGGCGGCACCAGCACCGCCTACGACGGCAACGGCGCTCCAGTCGCCTTGCAATTCAGATGGGCCAAAGTGGAATCGGCCACACAGGGCGCAACGGACACCTGGAACTTGTTCTATCAGGTCAATCCCGGCGCCACCGGCAACACCGTCTCCTGGCAAAACGTCGGCACCGATTTCAAGTTCGGCACCAACGGCCAGATGCAGCCGGTTGTCGGCCAGATTACATTGACCGGTTTGACGGTCGCCGGCACCAGCCTCGGCAATGTCACAATGGCCTTCGGCACCGGTGGTCTCACGCAATTCGCTGATACCAACGGTAATGCTCAGGTGAACCAGTTGCAGCAGGACGGCTACGCGGCCGGTCAACTGCAGAGCGTATCGGTCAGCAACGAAGGCCGCGTCGTCGGCAGCTACTCCAATGGCCGCAACATCGATCTGGCGGAGGTCAGCGTGGCGACCTTCAACGGCGCCGACTTCCTGAAGCGTATCGATGGCGGTGCGTTCGAGGTCACCAACGAATCCGGTGAAGCCCTCTACGGCAAGGGTGGCAACATTTCCGGCTCGTCGCTGGAATCGTCCAACACCGACATCGCCGACGAGTTCACCAAGCTGATCGTGACGCAGCAGGCCTACTCGGCCAACACCAAGGTGATCACGACGGCGAACACGATGGTCCAGGATCTTCTGAACGTGATGCGATAGTCCACGCAGTATTCCGTGGCGGTTTCCGAGAGCGGTAGTTTGTCATGAGTCTCAGCGACGCACTCTCCATTGCGATGTCCGGCCTGCGCACCAATCAGGCCGCGATGTCACTGGTGTCGTCGAATGTCGCCAACGCGGAAACGCCCGGCTACGTTCGCAAGACACTGAATCAGGTCGCGACCGATGCCGGGGCCTTTGGCAGCAACGTCCGGAGCGTTGGCGTCAACCGCGAGCTGGATCAGTATATCCAGGCACAGCTACGCACGGAAACCTCCGGCGCCGGCTATGCCTCGCTGCGATCCAACTTTCTGCAGCAACTGCAGAGCCTCTACGGCAACCCGGGTTCGGTCGGCACGCTCGAAGATGCGTTCAACAAGCTGACCACGGCGGTACAGGCGCTGTCGACCAGCGCCGACAGCCAGTCGGCGCGGATCGGCGTCGTCAACGCGGCGAACGTGCTGGCGAGCCAGCTCAATTCGATGACGCAGGGCATTCAGACGCTGCGCGGCGCAGCCGAAAACGGCATCAGCGATTCCGTCAACACCGCCAACAACCTGATGTCGCAGATCGCGACCATCAACAACCAACTATCGGCCAATCCGCTCGGCGGCACTTCGACCGACGCATCGACGGCGGCACTGCTCGACCAGCGCGATCAGTACATCACGCAATTGTCCGAACTGATGGACATTCGCGTCACCACCAACGGCGCCAACCAGATTACGGTCTTCACCACCTCCGGCGTGGAGCTCGTGGGCAACCAGGCCGCCAGGCTTTCATTCAATGCGCAGGGCACGGTCACCCCCAACACGCAGTGGAACACCGACCCGTCGAAAAGCAACCTCGGCTCGGTCGTCATCTCCTATACCAATGGCGGATCGATTGATCTAACTGCCTCGGGCGGCATCAGGTCGGGTAAGATCGCCGCCTATACGGAGTTGCGCGACAAGTCGCTGGTCGAGGCGCAGAACCAGCTCGACCAGTTCGCGGCATCGCTGTCCAGTGCGCTGTCGGACAAGACCACCGCGGGCACCGCGGTGACGTCAGGCCCGCAGTCGGGATTTGATTTGAATGTTGCCGACCTGAAGGCCGGCAACGTCATCCATGTCACCTACACCGACACCGCGTCCAATACGCAGCGCCAGATATCGATTATGCGCGTCGACAACGCCAGCGTGCTGCCGCTGCCGAACAGTGCGACCGTCGATCCCAACGACCGGGTGGTCGGTATCGATTTTTCGGGAGGCATGGCCTCCGTCGTTGCTCAACTGAACACGGCGCTGGGCGGATCGGACCTGCAGTTCTCCGGCTCGGGCTCCACGCTGACGGTGCTGAACAGCGCCGGCAACTCCACGGTCAACGCAGCTTCGGTCACCACGACGCAAATCAACCTGACCAACGGCAGCGCCGAGCTCTCGCTGTTCACTGACAGCGGCTCGCCCTACACCGGCGCGATCGGTGCGACGGGTTCGCAGATCACGGGCTTCGCGGGACGTCTCACCGTCAACAACGGGTTGGTCGCGGATCCCTCCAAGCTCGTGCTCTACAGCGCCTCGACGGCCGCGGGCGACACCACGCGTTCCGATTTCATTCTGTCGCAACTGACCACGGCAAAGTTTCAATATTCGCCGGCATCGGGCGTCGGCAGCGCCAGCGCGCCGTTCAAGGGCACGCTGCTGAGCTACATGCAACAGTTCACCAGCTCGCAGGGCGCGGCCGCCGACGCGGCGGCGCAACTCGCCGGCGGACAGGATGTGGTGCTCAACACGCTGCAGGAAAAGATGTCGTCGACCTCGGGCGTCAACATCGACGAGGAGATGGCGCATCTGCTGTCGCTGCAAAACTCCTATTCGGCCAATGCGCGTGTGATGTCGACTGTGAACGAAATGTACAAGACCCTGATGCAGGCGATTTGAGGTAGTCATGACCATTAGCGGCGTCAGCGGACGGACATCCTACATCGGCTCAGGCATCCTTGATCTGCGCAGCCAGCTCGACGCGCTGACTCAGCAGTTGGCGAGCGGCAAGATCTCCAACACCTATGCGGGGCAGGGCAGTGGCCGCAGCCTCGCTATCGGCTTGCGCTCGCAGCTCAGCGGCCTGGCCGGCTATGCCGATACCGCGGTAAACCTGAACACGCGCATCAGCGTCGCCAACCTGTCGCTGCAGCGGCTTGTCGACGTCGGCTCGTCGGTAAAGGGCGCCGCGGTCAGTGCGGTCAGCGAGATCGACAACACCGGCCAGACCGCGGGACAGAAAACCGCATCGCTCGGGTTCCTTGATTCCGTCGATATGCTCAATGCCAAGTCCGGCGATCGCTACCTGTTCTCCGGCCGTGCCACCGACACGCCGCCGGTGACTCCCGCCGACGTAATCATGAACGGCAACGGCGCCCAGGCCGGGCTCAAGCAATTGATCCTGGAGCGCAAGCAGGCTGACGTCGGCACTAGCGGCCTTGGCCGCGTCGTGTTGACGGCGCCGTCGGTGACATCAGTGCAGATCGCCGAGGACGCTTCGCCGTCCGAGTTCGGCCTCAAGCTCAATGCGATCACCTCGACGCTGACGGGCGCGACGATCACCCAGCCGACCGGCACGCCGGCGGCGATGTCGGTTGATCTGGGTGCCACCAACCCGGCTGAAGGCGAATCGGTCAAGTTCACCTTCAATCTGCCGGATGGCACCACCGAGGACATCACTTTGACGGCCTCGACGGCGACGCCGCTGCCGGCCAACACCTTCGCCATCGGTGCCAACCCGGCCGCGACGGCTGCCAATCTCAACGCCGCCCTCAATACCTCGATCGGCAAGCTCGCCAATGGGCCGCTGGTGGCGGCATCAGCGGTGACGGCTGGCGACAATTTCTTCGACCAACCGCCGATGCGCGTCGGCACTACACCGTTCGGCGCGGCGACCACACTGGTGGCGGGCACGCCGGCGAACACTGTCAGTTGGTACCAGGGCGAAACCGGCACCGATTCCGCGCGCGGTACCGCCGTCGCGCAGATCGATCAATCGATCACGGTGCAATACGGCGCCCGCGCCGACGAACAGGCGTTGCGCTCGCAACTGCAGACCGTCGCGGTTTTTGCCGCGGTGACGACGTCGGTGACCGATCCCAATGCCAACGCGCAGATCGCTGCGCTGAACCAGCGCATTGCCCAGAATCTCGCGGACGTGCCGGGGACGCAGTCGATCCAGGACATCCAGGCCGACTTCGCCGGCGCCGGCGCGTCAATCAAGGCGGCCACCGATCGCCAGGCCCAGACCAAGACGATCACGCAGACGATGCTGGATTCGATCGAGGGCATCAACGACGACGAGGTCGCGACCAAGATTCTCGCACTGCAGACCAGTCTGCAGGCCTCGTACCAAACCACAGCGATGCTCTACCAGACCTCGCTGACCAAATATCTCTGATGATCGCCGGCTGATAGCTCCTCCGACACGCAAAAAAGGCCTCCTTGCGGAGGCCTTTTGTCGTTGTGGTATTGTCCGGTGCCGATCAGGCCGACTTGCGATCGGCTTCGCTGCCGGAGTTAGCCGCCCGCAGGTTTCTCGCGTCGGCGATCAGCTCTTCTTCGTGGCCGATCAGCTTCTTTGATTCCTTCAGGGCGTGGTACAGGTCGCCGTTCAGGATGTTATTGTTGATGCCTTCGATGAAAGGCCACGCGCTCGGCATGGTGCTCAGGATGTCCCGCACCAGGCTGAAATAGGTCGGGTGATGCGCCATCGGATCCGGCGACAGATACATCAGTTGCACCGAGAGATAGATCAGCTTGGCCGGCGTATCGGCGGTCTCGGGCGTCAGGATGTCTTTCTCGCGCAGGATCGGGATCCTGTCGCCGTCGATCAACAGGCGCGCGCGCTGGTCGGTGTTGGTCACCACGCAGGCGCCGATGATGATCCGCTCGTTCGGCTTGAGTTCAACCTTCAAGGCCATGCCTGTTCTCCGTCGCCGTTTTGAAAGCGCAGTCATTGAAGAGGGAAAGCGTGCCGCCAGCTACGCGCTGGCGCTCCTCCAGGCGATTCGAACGCAATCCTTTCCCATTATAGTTAACCATTGGTGAACGAGGCCAACCGGCTGCTTTTTCGTCTGTCGCCCAATGTGCAGCAATATCAATGGTTTTTGGAGGTAAGGCGCGTCAATGAAGGCAATTTGTTCCTTTTTTGGCGCGGGAGGAGTCCAGTTTCGATTCATTTCTCTTTAGGGGGCTTCGCTCCAGTTTGGCCTCACCCGATCGAAAAAGATTGGGACAACGACTGTTCCTCGATTTTCACACCAGAAAGGTCTGAAACATGTCCATCGTTCTCTCTGCCTCGGTTCGTCAGAACCTGCTCTCGCTTCAGTCCACCGCCGACCTGCTGTCGACCACCCAGAATCGCCTTGCGACTGGCAATAAGGTCAACTCGGCGCTCGACAACCCGACCAACTTTTTCACCGCGCAGGGCCTCAACAACCGCGCCAGCGACATCAACAACCTGCTCGACAGCATTGGCAACGGCGTGCAGGTTCTGCAGGCTGCCAACACCGGCATCACCTCGCTGCAGAAGCTGGTCGATACCGCGAAGTCGATCGCCAACCAGGTGCTGCAGGCCCCGGCCGGTTATTCGACCAAATCCAGCGTCACCAGCGGCGCGAACGCCGGGGGAACGGCAGCCAACCTGCTAGGCGCAACGCTTGTGCAGGGCGACGTCCTGACGATCGCAGCGACCGGCGGCGGCACGGCGTCGAGCATCACGTTCGGTACCGGTGGGGCCGAAGTTGACACGCTGACCGAACTCAACGCGGCTCTCGCACCCAACAACCTGCAGGCTTCGGTTAACGACACCACCGGCGCGATCACGATCACGACGACCAACGATAAGGCTTCGGCCACCGTCGGCGCGCTCGGTGGCACCGCGATTGGTGCGGGCAAGGCATTCCTGCCCGCTTCGACGACCGTGGTCGCGGCGGTTGCCGACACGGCTTCGCAGACCATTCGCTCGAGCCTGGTGAAGCAGTACAACGACATCATCACGCAGGTCACGACGACTTCTCAGGATGCCTCGTTCAACGGCATCAATCTGCTGAACGGTGACGATCTCAAGCTGACCTTCAACGAGACCGGCAAGTCCACCCTGAACATCAAGGGTGTGACCTTCAACGCGGCGGGCCTCGGCCTTGCTTCGCTGACCTCGGGCACGGACTTCCTGGACAATTCGTCCGCGAACGCCGCACTGGTCAAGCTCAGCGCCGCCAGCACCACGCTTCGCACCCAGGCGTCGTCACTCGGTTCGAACCTGTCGGTCGTGCAGATCCGCCAGGACTTCAACAAGAACCTGATCAACGTGCTGCAGACCGGCTCGTCCAACCTGACGCTGGCCGATACCAACGAGGAAGCGGCCAACAGCCAGGCGCTGTCGACCCGCCAGTCGAT
This sequence comes from Bradyrhizobium sp. AUGA SZCCT0177, assembly GCF_018130125.1. Taxonomy (NCBI): domain Bacteria; kingdom Pseudomonadati; phylum Pseudomonadota; class Alphaproteobacteria; order Hyphomicrobiales; family Nitrobacteraceae; genus Bradyrhizobium; species Bradyrhizobium sp. AUGA SZCCT0177. The sequence continues at coordinate 49,460 of NZ_JAFCMA010000008.1, forward strand.
CGCGGTGTCCGCGCTGGCGCTCGCCAACCAGTCGCAGCAAAGCGTGCTCCAGCTCCTGCGCTGATTTCGACGACATCTTGAGCGGCGGGGGAAACCCCGCCGCTTCGGACCACTGACAAACCCCTTGATTAACCCCGATCGAAAAAGATTGGGACAACGACCGTCCTCCCATTTCACACCAGAAAGGTATGAAACATGTCCATCGTTCTCTCGGCTTCGGTTCGCCAGAACCTGCTCTCGCTCCAGTCCACCGCCGACCTGCTGTCGACCACCCAGAATCGCCTTGCGACTGGCAACAAGGTCAACTCGGCGCTCGACAACCCGACCAACTTTTTCACCGCGCAGGGCCTCAACAACCGCGCCAGCGACATCAACAACCTGCTCGACAGCATTGGCAACGGCGTGCAGGTTCTGCAGGCTGCCAACACCGGCATCACCTCGCTGCAGAAGCTGGTCGATACCGCGAAGTCGATCGCCAACCAGGTGCTGCAGGCTCCCGCCGGTTATACGACCAAGTCGACAGTGAGCTCGACTGCGCTCGCCGGCACCGCGGACGACCTCGTTGACGGCACCGTCCTCGACGCCACCGACCAGCTGCAAATCGCGGCTACCGCTGGCCATGCGGCAGTCAACTTCACCTTCACTGCCACCACGTCGCTCGCTGACTTGAATGCGGCGCTGGCGACCAGCAATCTGTCGGCCAGCCTCGACAGCACCAACCAGCTCGTCATCAGCACAACCAATGATACGGCGTCGTCCACGATCGGTGCGGTTACGTTCACCAACACCGGCGGTGGCACCGTGACCTTTGGGGCCGCCGGCAGTGCGCCGGTTGCCGACGCGGCTTCGCAGACCATTCGCGCGAGCCTGGTAAAGCAGTACAATGACATCATCACCCAGGTCACGACGACTTCTCAGGATGCGTCGTTCAACGGCATCAACCTGCTGAACGGTGACGATCTCAAGCTGACCTTCAACGAAACCGGCAAGTCCACCCTGAACATCAAGGGCGTGACCTTCAACGCAGCGGGCCTCGGCCTTGCTTCGCTGACCTCGGGCACGGACTTCCTGGACAATTCGTCCGCGAACGCCGCACTCACCAAGCTCAGCGCCGCCAGCACCGTGCTTCGTACTCAGGCGTCGTCACTCGGTTCGAACCTGTCGGTCGTGCAGATCCGCCAGGACTTCAACAAGAACCTGATCAACGTGCTGCAGACCGGCTCGTCCAACCTGACGCTGGCCGATACCAACGAGGAAGCGGCCAACAGCCAGGCGCTGTCGACCCGCCAGTCGATCGCGGTGTCCGCGCTGGCGCTCGCCAACCAGTCGCAGCAGAGCGTGCTCCAGCTCCTGCGCTGATTTCGACGACATCTCAAGATCAAGCGGCGGGGGAAACCCCGCCGCTTTTTTGTTTTCCAGGGCCGAAACGGGGCGAAAAAGCGCTGCGCGCCCTCCGGTAAGGAAGCATTAATCACATCGCTTAAGCCGGCGTTTACCTTAATTTAAAGGAAGCTGACTAGAACTGAGGACATAAACTAGGAAAGTTTGACACATGTCCGTTGTTCTTTCGGCCTCGGTTCGCCAGAACCTGCTCTCGCTTCAGTCGACCGCGGACCTGCTCGCCACCACGCAGAACCGCCTCTCGTCCGGCAAGAAGGTCAATACGGCGCTCGACAATCCTACCAACTATTTCACTGCCGCGGGGCTCGATAACCGCGCCAGCGACATCAACAACCTGCTCGATGGCATTGGCAATGGCGTACAGGTGCTGCAGGCCGCCAACACTGGCCTCACCTCGTTGCAGAAGCTGGTCGATACCGCGAAGTCGATCGCCAACCAGGTGCTGCAGACGACCGCCGGCTATTCTCCCAAATCCAGCGTCACCAGCGGCGCGAACGCCGGGGGAACCTCAGCCAACCTGCTGGGCGCCACGCTTGCGCAGGGCGACGTCCTGACGATCGCAGCGACCGGCGGCGGCACGGCGTCGAGCATCACGTTCGGTACCGGCGCGGCGGAAGTTGATACGCTGAACGAACTCAACGTGGCTCTGGCACCCAACAATCTGCAGGCTTCGGTTGACGACACCACCGGCAAGATCACGATCACAACGATCAACGACGCGGCTTCGGCCACCGTCGGCGCGCTCGCCGGCACCGCGACCGGTGCGGGCAAGGCATTCCTGCCGGCTTCGGTGGTCACGGTCGCACCGGCCGCCGATGCGGCTTCGCAGACCATTCGCTCCAACCTGGTGGCCCAGTACAACAACATCATCGCCCAGATCACGACGACAGCGCAGGATGCCTCGTTCAATGGCATCAACCTGCTGAACGGCGACGATCTCAAGCTGACCTTCAACGAGACCGGCAAGTCCATATTGAACATCAAGGGCGTGACGTTTGGCGCGGCGGGCCTTGGCCTTGCTTCGCTGGTCGCGGGCACCGACTTCCTGGACAATGCCTCGGCCAAGGCGACGATTGCCAAGATAAGCAATGCGTCGGACATGTTGCGGACGCAGGCCTCTTCACTCGGTTCCAACCTGTCGGTCGTGCAGATCCGGCAGGACTTCAACAAGAACCTGATTAACGTATTGCAAAACGGCTCGGCCAACCTGACGCTGGCCGATACCAACGAGGAAGCGGCCAACAGCCAGGCGCTGTCGACCCGCCAGTCGATCGCGGTGTCCGCGCTGGCGCTCGCCAACCAGTCGCAGCAGAGCGTGCTCCAGCTCCTGCGGACCTAGCGGCGACCAGAGAAAAGTCGAGGGCGGCGGGGGAGACCCCGCCGCTTTCTTTTGAGTCGGCGGCGTAGCGGTTACCGCCGATTTATGGACACATTTGGCAACCGCAGCTAACCATATTTAAAGACGCGACCTGTATGAAAGTTGGGCAGTTTTCAAGCCCCGCGGTTCTGCGAATCGCTCCCATCGAGGTCAGTTAATGTCCAATGCAGCCCAAGCCTACGCTCGCACGTCACAAACGACAGCCTCTCCCCGTGAAATCGAAGCGCAAGCGCTGCTGAAGGCCGCACGACAACTCCAGGACGTTCAGGCCAACTGGGCTGGTCCCGACAAGAACATGCACAACGCACTGCTGTTCAACAGCCGGCTTTGGTCGATCTTCATGAGCGCCGTGGAGACCAACGACAACCCGCAGCCGATGGAAGTTCGTCAGAACATCGCCAATATCGGCGTCTTTGTGATGAAGCAGACCATCGAGATGCAGATGAATCCGGATCCGGCCAAATTGAACTCGCTGATCGACATCAACTGCAACCTGGCCGCGGGGCTATCGGGCCGCGGCTGACCGCGGAGTAACGGAGCGCGATCATGGCTGACGTTTTCAGTATCCTGTCGGCCAACTACAAGACCGTGGGAATGGCGGTTCCGTCCAAGACGCCGTATGCGCCGGTCGATCCCACGCTCTATCAGGGCGACTGGACCGGAAAATACGCCAACAACAAGTCGTTCAAGATCACGGTCTCGAACGTCACGGGATTTCGCGCCAAGGTCCACTACCAGAGCGGCAGCACCAACAAGTTCGCGGACGTTCTGATCAGGGACAATGCATTCCGGATCGGTGACTTGAAGTTCATGGTGACCAAGGAAGGAACGGCGGTCATCAAGAACGTCGTCACCGACCCGGCAACCGGCGGAACGTCGCTCGATACCGCTTATGCGAAGCAGAGCAGGTGAGCGGAATTCTCAAAGCTTTTTGAATCAAGCCCGCCGGTCGGTGGCGCGAAGACGCTGCGGCGCGTCCTTGCTGAGGTCGAGCGCGTGGAAATAGGCGCGGCGGCGCAGCACCGCTTCCTCGGGGAATTGCTTCACCACCTGGCTCGTCCTGTTATCGACGACCTGATAGACGACCGCTCGCGCGTCGCGATCGAACACCACCTGGTTCGAGACGGACGCATTCGAAATCGAAACGCGGACGGCAGCGGAATCGCTGGCGCGCGCGCCCGCATCCGACGCGACCACGCTCTGGCTCGCCGGCAATTGGGTCGCGACCGCATTATGCGCCGCTTCGCTGATCGGTTGAACGATCGGCGCGGCAACCGGTGCCCCCACCGGTTTGATGTTGAAATCTGTACTCATGGCAGCCTCCAGGCTTCCTTCGAGTCAAATCCCAACCCCTCTCAAACCGCAATATAGCTTCCCACCCCTCAACGCGGTGTTAGGGAACGCGCTGAATCCCGTGCTTATACGGGGGCGCGAATTTGTCGAAAATTTTAGATGTCTAGAGCGAGCGGCTGACCGCGAGCGGCGTCATGTTGCGCGGCCCGGGCGTCGCGCGCCGGCCGCTTGCCGTATAGGTGTTGGGAATGTTGCGGCGCTGGATCTCGACGTTGACGCCGCGCACGATGCCTTCGGACACCGCATGCGCGGTCGCAAGCACCGTGAGATTGATCTGCAGCATGGCGCGGAACGTGTCGTGATGGCGCCGCAGCGTGGTCAGCAGTTCAGGTGATACCTGCGCCAGATATTTTTGCGAGTTCTTCAGATGTTCGACCGCGACCATGTAGCGGCGCGACAGCTCGCCCTTCTGGCCTTCAAGCTCCATCGCTTCGCGGATCTTGCCGGCGCGAACCAGTTCGGTTTCGCGCTCGATGATGCCGAGCAGGCCGCTCATCACGTCCATCAGGTCTTCCGCGAGCTTGCGGGCCTCGACGGGCGAGGAGATCGCGCGTGCCGGAACTGCGGCGGGCTGTGCTTGCGGGCGCTGGTTCATGTCGGGTTTCCCTATCTCAGCCGGCGCGGTTGGCTTGCTGCAGGATCAAGGTGCGGAAGACGTCGTTGGAGATTCCGATGCCGCCGGATTTGGCGAACGACTTCGAATATTCATCCGTCAGCATCGAGCGCCAGGCGCCGGTGCCCGTCGTATCGCCGAACGGGCCTTCGCCTTTGACGCCGGTGGTCATCTGCGAGAACATCGAGTTCAGGAACATCGCCTCGAAGTCCTGCGCCTTGGCGCGGGTCTTCTTCTGCGCCTCGGGCGAAATCTTGGTCAGGGCCTCGGCCAGCTGCGGATCGTTGCGACCGTTGATCAGCGTGGATTTCGGGTACGAATTGCCGATGCCGTTCAAGCTGCTTTGCATCACATCACCTCGATGTCGGCCTGGATCGCGCCGGCGGCCTTGATCGCCTGCAGGATGCCGATAAGGTCGCGCGGGCCGATGCCGAGACCGTTGAGGCCGTCGACGAGTTGCTGCAGCGAGACGCCGTCTTTCACGACCGCGAATTTCTTGCCGTCTTCGGAAACGGACACGCTCGAGCGCGGCGTCACCACGGTCCGGCCGCGTGACAGCGGGTTGGGTTGGCTCACTTGCGGACTCTCGGAAATCGAGACCGTAAGGTTGCCCTGCGCCACCGCCACGGTGGCGACGCGCACATCGCGGCCCATCACGATGATGCCGGAGCGTTCGTCGATCACGATCTTGGCGGTGAGGTCGGGTTCGACCTGCAATTGCTCGATCTCGGTCAGGAAGGCGACGACGTTGCCCTTGAACTCGGCGGGAATCGCCAGCTGCACCGTGGAGGGATCGATCGGCTCGGCGGTCTTGACGCCGAGGAAATCATTGACGGCCGCGGCGATGCGCTTGGCGGTGGTGAAATCGGCATTGCGCAGCGCCAGCCGCACATTGGGCAGGCGATTGAGCGCGAATTCGATCTCGCGCTCGATGATGGCGCCGTTGGGGATGCGGCCGTTGGTCGGTACGCCGCGGGTGATGCTGGCGGCGGCGCCTTCCGCCGCGAAGCCCGAGATTGCGAGCGAGCCTTGTGCGACCGCATAGACATTGCCGTCAGCGCCGAGCAGGGGGGTGACGAGCAGGGTGCCGCCGGTCAGGTTCTTGGCGTCGCCGAGCGCGGAAACGGTGACGTCCATCCGCGTGCCCTGGGTGCCGAACGCCGGCAGATTGCCGGTGACCATCACGGCAGCGACGTTGCCGGTGCGGATGGTTGCGCCGCGGATGTTGACGCCCATGCGTTCCAGCATTGCCTGCAGCGACTGCTTGGTGAAGGGGATGTTGTTCAGCGTGTCGCCGGTGCCGTTGAGGCCGACGACGAGGCCGTAGCCGATCAACTGGTTCTGACGCACGCCTTCGATATTGGCGAGGTCCTTGATCCGCGAGGTCGCGCCTGCGGACATGGCCGACAACGCCAGCGCCAGCAGCGCTGCGCAGCCCACCCACAACACTCTCGCCGTATGGATGCCGGGCATCCCAATGCTCCCCTGGAAGTCGTTCCCGGACAACGCGCCACTCCCATGACGGTAGCCCGTGATTAACTATGCGAGATCGGTGCCACGCGGTTTCATTGGCCTAGTCCGTTGAAAGTGCTATGCTTTGTTCGGTGGTGCGCGATCCGGCCGATCTCGCGGCACCGGCGAAACTGCCGTGCGGCGGCAGATTTTGCCGGGTCGTTTACGCGGCATTAACCATAAAGCGGCGAAGCTCCCTGCAATCGACCGGCGAGATTCACGACGATGCGCATCTACGGACCGAACGGCACCACGCTTGGATCGCCCGCGAGCAGCACGCGGCGAACCAGTTCGACCGGCTTTTCGCTGCCGGATGCGCCGGCGACGCCGGACGAGACCCGCTCCGCGGCCCCGCCGAAGGCCGCCGGCAGCATCGACGCGCTGCTGGCGATGCAGGGCGTCGAGGATCCGACCGAGCGCCGCAAGCGGTCGGTGGCGCGCGGGCGCGGCGCGCTCGACGTGCTCGACGAACTCAAGCTCGGGCTGCTGTCCGGCAATCTCGACACCGCCACCATGAACCGGCTGCGCGATGCCGCGGCCAACCTGAAATCCTCCTCCGGCGATCCCGGCCTCGATGCCGTCCTGGCCGAGATCGAGCTTCGGGTCGAAGTCGAACTGGCCAAGGCCGGGAAGTTCTAGGCTTCGCGCTTCCTCACATCCCGTCTGTCACGCCGCCATCGCATTGCGCTGCGCATCGTAGCGGCGCTGCGCGTTCAGCACTTCCTTCAGATTGCTTTCGGCCCAATCGCGCAAGGCATCGACGGCCGTTGACAGCGTCGCCCCCAGCGGCGTGATCGAATACTCCACCGTCACCGGCACGGTTGCGATGACGCGGCGCTTGATCAGCCCGTCGCGCTCCAGGCTCTTCAGCACCTGCGACAGCATCTTCTGCGAGATGCCTTCGATGGCGCGGCGCAGCGCGTTGAAGCGCATCGGCTCGTCGCGCACCAGGATCAGAATCAGCACCGCCCATTTGTCGCCGACGCGATCGAGAATCTGGCGCGTCGGACAATTGGCGGCATAGGCGTCGGGTTTCATTTTCATGGCGGTTACTCCGGCGTAATCAGGTGAGTTCAAAGTGCTCTCTTAACACCTACGCTCTTTGCGTTATCTAGTCACCATTGGATACCACATCCATCCCATCGCAAGGAGACCAAAGATGAAGATCGCCGTCGTCGGCGCGTCCGGAAATGCCGGCTCGCGTATCGTCACCGAACTGGCCAGCCGCGGCCACACCATCACCGCCATTGCCCGCCACCCCGAGAAGATCGCGAGCCAGCCGGGCGTCACGGCCAAGCAGGGCGACGTGCAGGATCAGGCCGGCCTAGCCGCACTGTTCGCCGGCCACGATGCCGCGATCAGCTCGGTGCATTTCCTCGACAGCGACCCGGTCCGGCTGATTGGCGCCGCCCGTGATTCGAAGGTTGGCCGCTACCTCGTGGTCGGCGGCGCCGGGAGCCTCGAGGTGGCGCCGGGCGTCCGGCTGGTCACGACGCCGAACTTCCCCGTGGTATACAAGGCCGAGGCCGAGAAGGGCGGCGTCTTTCTCGACCTGCTGCGGCAGGAAAAGGAGCTGAACTGGACCTTCCTGTCGCCCTCGGCCCTGTTCACGGCCGGCGAGCGGACGGCTAAGTTCCGTCTCGGGACCGACCAGCTTTTGACCGCTTCCGACGGCAAAAGCTGGATTTCCTTCGAGGACTTCGCAGTTGCACTCGCCGATGAAATCGAGCGTCCGGCCCATATCCGGCAGCGTTTTACCGTCGGTTACTGACCAAGCGGGCTGCCCCGCTGCGGTGCACAGTTTTGCCTGTGTATGCGCTCCGGGGCGGCCTTCCTTGCTGCAGGGCCGATATTGTCTGTCACAACTCGCCGCTATATAAGGCGCGCGCGGACGGACGATTTTCTGTTCCGCCTTGCACTTGTAGATAGGCTGACATTGGAAAAGTTGAAGAATTATCGACCCTCCGAAAAAGAGCCTTTCATGAACGACCGCCAGCGCGATTATTTTCGCGCCAAGCTGCTGGCGTGGAAGGACGAGATCCTGCGGGAATCGAAGATCACCCTGCAGACGCTCCAGGAAGAGAACGTCAATCATCCCGATCTGGCTGATCGCGCCTCTTCCGAAACCGATCGCGCGATCGAACTGCGCGCCCGGGACCGCCAGCGCAAGCTGATCTCCAAGATCGACGCGGCGCTGCAGCGTATCGAAGACAACACCTACGGCTATTGCGAAGAGACCGGCGAGCCGATCTCGTTGAAGCGGCTGGAAGCCCGTCCGATCGCGACGCTGTCGGTGGAAGCGCAGGAGCGTCACGAAAAGCGTGAAAAGGTTTACCGGGACGAGTAGAGTAACGTCCGGCACCTGACCGCAGCGCGCGGTCGGCACTGCCGGTTTGCAACGAGAGAGCTGCCGCCGATGGACAAAATTCTCGCGGCCGCCAAAAATATCGCCACCGCGCGCCGCGGCCGCAACCCGCTGCCGGCGCTTTCGAGCGAACTCGTGCCGCAGGACGAGGCCGAGGGCTACCAGGTTCAACGCGCGGTCCACGATCTCTTGCTGCCGCAGGTAGGCGGCCTCGTCGGCTACAAGATCGGCTGCACCAGCGCGGTGATGCAGCAATATCTCGACATCCCCCATCCCTGCGGCGGCGGCGTGTTCGCCAAGGGCGTTCATGAGTCCGGCGCGAAGCTGCGTTTCGGCGATTACGTCCGCGTCGGCGTCGAGTGCGAAATCGCGGTCCGGCTCGCGCGCAACCTGTTGCCGTCGGAAGCGCCGTTCACCGCCGAGTGGGTGATGGAGGCGATCGAGGCCTATTATCCTGCGATCGAGATCGTCGACGATCGCTACGTCAAATGGGAAACGATGGGGGCACCGACCTTGGTCGCCGATGATTTCTTCGCCGCCGGCTGCGTGCTCGGCAAGGCGATACCGCGCAACAACGCGCCCGATCTGCTCAAGGTGGTCGGACGCGCCATCGTCAACGGCACCGAAGTCGGGCGCGGCACCGGCGCCGATGTGCTCGGGCATCCGCATAATGCGCTGGCCTGGCTCGCCAATCACCTGGCCGAGGAGGGCAAGGGATTGCACGCCGGGCAGATCGTTCTCACCGGCAGCCTGGTCAAAACCGTGTGGCTCAACGCCGGCGACAAGGTGGTGATGGAGCTCGACGGGCTCGGCACGGTGGCGGCGAGTTTTCGGGACTGAGCGGCAATCATGCAAGGGCAGGAGAGCGTTCCCTCGATCGTTGAGGCCGACGCGCGCGGTGAAATCGCCGACATCTACGCCGACATCCGAAAGGTGCTCGGCACCAGCGTCGTCAATTTGATCTGGCGCAACCTCGCGACCATGCCGGGCGCGCTGCCCTGGACCTGGGCCACGGTGCGGCCGCTTTATCTCGGCGCCGCACCGCTGCATGCCGAATCCGTCAGGCGCACGATCGCCTTGCCCGATCTGCCCGGATTTTCCGCCGACACGTTGCTCGCCGCCGGCATCGATCAATCCGACCAGGCCATCATTCGCAATGTGCTGGACAGCTATCAACATACCAACGCGCTGGCTCTGACCGTGCTGTCGGCGTTGCTCGCGCATTTCGAACCGCGACCGGCCGGTACAGTCACGGCCGCCAGCTCCGCGTCGCCGCCTTCCGGCGTCAAGATTCCGGAACTGCCGCCGATGGACGCCCTCGATCCCGAGGTGGTGCGGCTGGTTGGCGAATTGAACGGTTTTGGCGAGGACACCGAACCGCAATTGATTGCGAGCATGTACCGGCATCTGGCGTACTGGCCGGCGTATCTGGCGCTGATGCGAACCATGCTGGCGCCGCTGCAAGCCGACGGCCGGCTCGATGCGCTGACGCGTTCGACACGCGCGCTTGGGCACGCGCACGGCGCGATGCTGGCGCCGCAGCTGAAACCTGCAGCGCCGCCCGATGCGCTTGCGGGCGTGCTGAAATCGTGCCGGTTGTTTGTCGAGCATCCGATCGCCCGCATGACCGGGCTCTGCGCGTTGATCCGTCGCGCCACGCCTGAGTGAATAGATCTTGTAGCCCGGATGAGCGGAGCGACATCCGGGACGGCTGCCTATGTGAATCCCGGATATCGCTGCGCTCATCCGGGCTACGAATTCTTCATCAGCTACCCGAGCACTTCAACTCGGTGCGGTCGTAGAACGCCTTGATGGCGTTGAAGGGGACGACGAACCGTTCCGGATACCCCTTGAACCACACCAGCACTTCGAAGCGGTCGTCCTTCACGGCCAGCTTGCCGAATTCATATTGCAGGACGACGGTCATCTCGTTCGGATATTTTTCCAGGAGATATCCCGGCATTTTCACGCCCTCGGTCCGGGTCGTGAAGGTGACATGGACCGGATGTTCTTCGGCCGCGTGCCACAGCGTCTCGGCAATGTTGAAACGCGCCGGCGTCGTGCTGCAGGGTTCAGCCGCCACCGCGCCGGATGCGGCGAACACGGTCGCCAGCATGGCGAACAGGATTCCTGCTTTTTTTGTTGTGGCCTGCATTGGTCCGTCTCATGTTGTCGCACTGTTTCATGCGTCAGTGACCTCGGAGTGCACATGGGTTCAATCCGGCGGACCATTGTCCCTTCGAATGTGCGGGAGGTCACAGCTACGCCGTCGTCCCGGCGAACGCCGGGACCCATACCGCGTGATCTTTCGATAGAGGCTCGGTAACAGTGACCGTTCGCAAAACTTCTTCCTGTGGTTATGGGTCCCGGCGTTCGCCGGGACGACGGCGGTGTTTGTTGTTACACCGTGGTCTAAACGCACTTCCGCATTCTCGCGACGCATTGCGCCCGAGCTTTGCCAGAAATTTCCTTGCCCTCGAAAATGAGGGCGCAGGGAAGACCGGGTGCGCGCTGCACCCGCGGTCCCGTGTGCGGTTTGCACAAAACAAAGTGCACACGAGCATACAGGGCAGCGGAGAACACCCGGCCTTCCCTGCGCAATGGCTTTACGGCTTATGCCGTGATCTCCCCGGAGACGAGTTCTTGGTTGACTCCGTCGCTACCGTTCAGCTCTCGCTTACCCGACAGCTTGACACCTGCAACGGGTGCCAGGACCACACGGTTTTGCCGTACGCTTATCCACGCCGTCGTCGAGGCGCAAACCAGCGTCCACCGCAACCCGCCCAACGTCCGTGACGACGGCCGACGCCCTTCTGACCAGGACGGGATGGGCGAAGATATGCATCTGATTTGCCTTCTGGTAAACAGAAATATTTTTTATTTCAGGGCTTGACACGATTTCCGTAAATCAGAACTGATTTGCCCGACGGGCCAATAGGCCGCATGTTTTTGACTTGCCAGAGCGCAACTCGGCTCTTTCACGCCGGAGAACGACGCACTACGCTGTCCCAGCGCGGCAAGCCTTGCACGACCAATCAAGCAGGCACCTGCGCAAGGGAGGGTAAATGATGCCGCAGCTCACGCCTGTGAACCGCCGCAAATTGCTGGCCATGCTCGGCGGCTCGATTGCCGCGCCGTATCTCGTAACGCGTGACGCGTTCGCGCAAGAGGCCTGGCCCACGCGGCAGGTGAAATACGTCAACGGTTTTCCGGCCGGCGGCGCCACCGATACGCTGTCGCGGATCATCTGCCAGAAGATGAGCGACCTGTCCGGACAGACCTTCGTCGTCGAGAACAAGGCCGGCGCGGGCGGCGTGCTGGGGGCCGATGCGGTGGCGAAATCGCCGCCGGACGGATACACGCTCGGTCTCGGCGGCATCGCCAGCAACGTGCTGGCGATCGGAAGCTACGCAAAACTTCCCTACGATCCGCGCGGCGATTTCACTTTCATCGGCGGCATGTGGCAATTGCCCAATATCCTGGTGGCGAGGAAGGATCTGTTCTCCTCGGATATCAGGGAATTGCTGGCCGCGTTCAGGAAGGAGCCGAAGAAATACACCTATGCTTCGGCGGGCTTCGGTACCACGCTGCATTTGTCGGGCGAGATGATGAACAGCATGGGCGGCGTGGAGGTCAACCACATTCCCTATCGTGGCGCCGGGCCGGCGTTGACCGACCTGCTCGGCGGCCGCGTCGATCTGTTGTTCGACAATCTGCCCGGCTCATTGCCGAGCGTGCGCGCAGGCCAGGTCAAGGCGGTTGCCGTCACCTCGCTGAAACGCATTCCCGAACTTCCTGATGTGCCCACGATGGCCGAGGTGCTGCCGGGATATGCGATGACGTCGTGGACCGCGCTGATCGGGCCAGCGAACATGAAGGCCGATCTTGTCGCGCAGGTAAGTGCGCTCACCGTCAAGGCGCTCGCCGATCGCGCCTTGCAGGAGCGCTACGCAGAGCTTGGCGCCACGCCTTGGCCGGCGTCATCAGCCGAGATCAGCAAATTCCGCGACGACGAGGAAAAGCGGCTGCTGCCGATCATGCAGGCGGCCGGGATCAAGCCGGGGTGAGGGCGCTGGTGGTCGGGGACAGCAGCGGTAATGACCAACGCGCTACTCGGACCTCCGCGAACGGCACGCCGCGAAGACTAGGCGGTTGTTGCCAGCAGCATCCTATGACACCATCCAGGTACCGCGTTTTCATGATCTCTGGATGCCTATGCCGCCTCGGAAATATACTTGGGAAAAGCTGTCGGATGAGCAGTTGCTCAAGCAGCGTCTCAGCAGCCTGAAGGTCAAGATCAAGGGCACCTGGCTCGAGGACTGTCTCGGCACTCTGAACGAAGAGCTCCAGGCGCGGGGCATACGGCTGCGGCCGCACGCGTGGATATCGAGCGAATGGTTCAGTCCGGCAGATGTGCCCGGCATTGCCATCCCGTTCTATCTTGCCCATCCCCGCCTGATGAAACTCGAGAAAAAAATGATGCTCGAGGTAGAGGGAAGTACCTGGTCGGAGTGCATGGCCATCCTCCGTCACGAGGCAGGCCATGCCGTGCAGCACGCTTACCAGTTGCAACGCCGCCGACGCTGGCAGCAGTTGTTCGGCCCGTCCTCGAAACACTATCCGCTCTACTACCGGCCCAATCCGGCCAGCCGGCGTTACGTCCAGCATCTTCGGCGCTGGTACGCGCAGAGCCATCCGGACGAAGATTTCGCCGAAACCTTTGCGGTGTGGCTGCGACCGCGGTCGAAATGGCGGGCACGCTATGCCGGTTGGCCGGCGCTGAAGAAGCTCGAATATGTCGACGAGCTGATGAGCGAGATTGCAGGCGAGCGGCCGCCGACTACATCACGGGAGCGTGTCGATCCGCTGTCCGGGCTCAGCCAAACGCTTGGCGAGCATTACCAGAAGAAGCAGGCGTTCTACGCTTTCGAGCCGCCGAAGACGTATGACCGCGACCTATCCCGTCTGTTCTCCACCGATCAACGACATCGACGGGCGCAGCCGGCGGCGTCCTTCATCAGGCGGCACCGCGCGCAAGTCAGGCAGCTGGTCGCGCTATGGACGGGCGAGAACCAGCTTACGCTCGATGCCGTTCTCGATGACATGATCTCCCGCTGCCGCGAACTCGGTCTCCGGGCCCCGGGCTCGGAACGGAAGCTTGTGATCAACTTCACCATTCTGTTGACCGCCAAGACCATGCACGCGCTGTTCGGCCCGTCACGCCGCAAATGGATCGCGCTATGAGACGCCTGCGCGTTCTAGTCCTGATGCATCCGGACTTCTTGCCGCCGGACTCGACCGACGGATACACCGCGCAGGAAATCAACCGATGGAAAACCGAATTCGACGTCGTGAGCACCTTGCGCGCGGCAGGCCACGATGTGCGCCCGCTCGGCGTGCAGGAGGAAATCAAGCCGGTCCGGGACGCGATCGAAAGTTTCAAGCCGCATGTGGTGTACACATTGCTGGAGGAGTTCCACTATACGTCGGGGTATGACCAGCACATCGCGAGCTTTCTCGAGCTGATGAAAGTCCCGTATACCGGCTGTAACCCGCGCGGCCTGGTCCTGGCGCGCGGCAAGGACCTGTCCAAAACGTTGGTGCACCATCGCCGGATCGCGGTGCCGGCCTTCGCCGTGTTTCCGATGCGCCGCAAAGTCAAACGGCCGACGCGTCTTGCGCTGCCGCTGATCGTCAAGAGCCTGAACGAGGATGGATCGTTCGGCATCTCGCAAGCATCCATCGTCGATACGGACGAGAAGCTCGCAGAGAGAGTCGCTTTCGTCCACGAACGGATGGGAACTGCCGCCATCGCCGAGCAGTACATCGAGGGACGTGAGCTCTATGTCGCCGTGCTCGGCAATAATCGGCTGCGAGTTCTGCCGGTTTGGGAATTGAAATTCGGCAGCATGGGTGGCCAGGGGGCACGGCAGATTGCCACCGAAAAGGTCAAACACGATCCCAGTTACCAGGAACGCGTCGGAATTGTAGACGGGCCGGCCAAGAACCTTGCGCCGGAGGTATCTGCCCGCATTCAGCGAACCGCGAAACGCATCTACCGTACACTGAAGCTCGATGGATACGCACGCATCGACTTTCGGCTCTCTGCCGACGGCACTCCGTATTTCATCGAAGCGAATCCCAATCCCGAAATAGCGAAGAGCCAAGAGTTCGCTACAGCCGCCCGGCATGACGGGCTTGACTACCCCGACCTGCTAAATCGCATTCTGGCCCTCGGAATCAGCCGGGCAAAGGCGGGCGCATCCGTAGGCTGAAAGGCAACGCAAAACGGTCATGCACAGCGGTGGTGCGCGCTCGGAAGTTGATGTTTCTGCGCTCGTCAACCCAAGGCGGGAGATATAAAGTCCCTGTGCAGGCAAGTTGGTCTTTGGGCGCCATCGAACCGCACGGTGATGCCGGTGGTACGAGGGCTCAGCTCAATGACAATGCCAGCCCGGTCAGCCAGCTCTGGGCACCGAGCGACTCCAAGTTTACTCATCTTGAAACGGGTGCCGACAAAAATTCTGTCGGCCTTCTGGTCAATCATTATGGCTATTCGATAAGTCGAAAAAAATCGTCTTCAGTAAAGCAAAGCGTCAAATCGCAGGGATCAGACTAGATCGGATCAACCCTGTGAACAATCTCCGGAGTAATACCGGACTCCGCAACGCAAGTAAGCTGCGTATCGCAGCGCAGCATTGATCGTCACTGATGAACACGCGGCCAAGCGTGGGAAAGCGAGTAAAACCAGCCACACGACGACAAAGCTTTCGGCATCGGCGGTCAAGTCGCTGGGATTTGCCGCGACAGCTGAAATCTCACGTCCGCCGAGGACACGCGATGCAGAAAGGCAACGCCCCGACGGAATGTCATCCGAGCAAGAAAATCTCCTTAGTATTTCCCGGACCAAGCGTGTATTTCCGGAACCCAGTCGGTACGGAGCGGGCCATGGAATTATTTCGGGCTGAGATGGTGGCCGTTGTGGAGAGTGAGACGGACAAGGATTGCCCTTCTTGTGGCGAGAGGTTGAGGCTGGTTCGAACAATGGTGAGCCCGAGCACCGGCTGCATCGTCCACATGTTCGAATGCAAGTGCGGACAGCGCACTTGGGCCGATTAGACGACTAAGAGTACAGCCTGTATCGATTGGACGACAACGTTGTCGTGCGGCAGTCTCGAAGACCAAGATGGTGGGTTACGCTTCCGCCTTTCGCTCTTTGAGCGACGGCGGACAAGTCGCTAACCCACCCTATGAAGCTGCGTCATCGTGCGGCCCTGACGTTCAGCCGACCAATTCGACCTTGCCGCTGTCGAGCCGATAAATACCACCGACAACCCTGATCTTGCCCTCGGCTGCGGCGGCGCTGAGGATTGGCGTCGCCGATTTGAGCCGGGCGACAACGTCGATGACATTCTGGCGGATGGCATTCGCGAGCTTGTCGCCGGGTTTGTCCGCGCTGGCCTTGACGGCAGGCGCAAGCGCGTTGACCAGCGACGGCAGGTGGCCGGGCAGAGTGGTGTTGTCCTTGAGCGACTTGATCGTGGCATCGACGGCGCCGCAGCTGTCGTGGCCGAGTACCAGGATCAGCGGCGAGTTGAGCACGGCTACGCCATATTCCAGGCTCGCGACCGTATCGTCATTGGCGAAATTGCCCGCAACGCGGCAGACGAACAGATCGCCCCGGCTGCTGTCGAAGGCATATTCCGGCGCGATGCGGGAATCCGCGCAGCTCAAAATGCTGGCGAAGGGATTCTGGCCGCCAACAAGAGCTTCCCGCTCGCTTTTGAAATCGTGCCGGCGCGAGACGCCTTCGACATAACGCGCATTGCCTTTCATCAACCGATCGAGGGCCGCGGCCGGCGACATCTGGTTCTGCGGCTTCGGCGGCGGTTTTGCATCCTTGGCCTTAGGATCCTTGGCAAAGGCCGCCGGCGCAAAGGCCAGAGTTGCGGCGATCCCGCCTGTGAATTGAAGAAAGCGGCGGCGTGAGGTTTCACGAACTTCAATGGCACGGCTGGCATCGCAGATACGGCACATGGCGGTTCTCCTTGGGGAGACGATAGCGATGCCGACGTTTATGTCACTGCGAGTGACGCGATGCAATCAGGCTCGCCGATTGCAACCCCAGCGGGTTCGCGCAAAGCGTGCTCAAATGACAGTTCGTAAGATACGTCCTTACGCCCGCGACGACGCCTGTCGCGATACGCTGTAGGCGTCCCAGCTGCCCCAGCTCACCTGCGCGAGGCTGCGCAGATCGGTCGCCAGCGGCCGCTTGGTTTGCCTTTCGTGCGCGGCGATGCATCGCTGCGATTCAGCGATCTTGCGCTTGAGCTGGGCCAGGGCTTTTTGTTGCGCATGGCCGGCCGCGCCGGTCATCTCGCCAACCCGGAACCGGGCGATTTCCAGTTCCTTGACGGCCTCGCGGTTCTTCTTGAGCTGAACCCGGTGCCAGGCGATGTTGCTATTGCTTTCAGCGTTCATGTTTGCAGCCGTGATCAATACGAGTGGGCAGGAGAGGGAACGCCTGCGCGCGCCGGCCAGGTGACCCGACCTGGTCAATCCCTTGGATCCTCTCCTGGACTTTCGAGGATGAGACGGCTTGGTTAACGAAGGGTTAATGGCGTGGTAACGATCCGCAGGATCAGCGCCACAGGCAGCCTCAGCGCTGCTCCGCCGTCGCCGGCTTCTGATCGTCATCCGCCAGGCACCGGATGACAAAAGCGGTCCAGTCGCGCGGCAGCACCTTGGCGAGATGGGCCTTGCGCCGGCATTCGAGTTGCTCGGCCTTCTTGGCGTTCGCCTTCTCCTCGGTGAGGGAGGATTGCCTGATCCGGCGCAGCGTCACCGGCTCGCCGTCGGACTCGAATTGCAGTTCGTATTTCCGGCCATCCCTGGCGGTCGCCGCACAGGTGATGCTGGAGACCTGCCGCGTCGCGATGATCCCCATCTGACGGCAGGTGCCGGTCGATGATTCAACCAGTGGCACCGGCAGGCCGTCGACCTTCGGCCTTTCCTTGGAGTTCAGCAGCATCCGGTCGACCTGCAGTTCATAGACGTTGTCCTGCTCGCGGCGGCCGGTTTCGCCGGAGAACGAAATGATGTGGCTGTCATCCTTGGGATCGTCGAGCACGATCGTGAAATGCGCGCGGCCCTGCTGGCCGTGGAAATAGGCTACCGCCTTGCAGCCGAAATCGCTGCCGGCGATCTTGAGCCTGGTGCACTTGCCCGAGATGTGCGCGTACATGTCGATGTCGGGCTCTTCACGTTCCACCGCGCCCGCGGTCAACGATGGCGTTGCCGCACAGAGAACGCCAACAAGGAACGGCCAGCAGAAGCGCATCGTCATGTCCGGTTCAGGAGAATTGGCCCGGTCAGGCACCGAGGGAATATCAGTTCGAATCGCATTCTGGTGGAACACTTTGTCGTTTCGATGGAACTTTTTGCCGGAAAAACACGGCAATCTGCCGCACTGCACCGGGGAATCATGGCCCTTTTAACCCGACACTAACTGGGATTCCTAACCGGGCTTCCATTCATCGCTGGCCTGATACCCATAGCCTCCAGCGTTGTCGATACGAGGGTTGAGGACTTGAAGACCGGAGCCAAAGCAAGTCCAGACGTCGCACAGGGCTATGCCGTGCGGCTGATGCAGCATTTGGTGGTCCCGACCTTCGTGCTCAATCCGAAACGGCGCGTCGTGATCTGGAACCGGGCCTGTGAGCGCCTCACCGGCGTCGTCGCGGCTGACGTCATCGGCACATCGGATCATTGGCGCGCGTTCTATCAGCAGCAGCGTTATTGCCTGGCCGATCTGGTCGCGCTCGGACGGCCCGACAAATTGAGCCAGCTCTATCCCGAGCACACCATCCCCGATGACGGCGTCGGCTTTTCCGCCGAAAACTGGTGCGTGATGCCGAAGCTCGGCAATCAATTGTATCTCGCCATCGACGCCGGCCCGATCCACGACGAGGACGGCAAACTGATCGCTGTCGTCGAGACCCTGCGCGACATGACCGATCAAAAGCGTGCGGAGCTGGCGTTGCAGACGCTGGCCGCGAGCGACGGCCTGACCGGCCTTGCCAACCGCCGTTCGTTCGACCAGGCGCTGGCGATGGAATGGGCGCGTGCGCAACGGACCAAAAAGCCGCTGTCGCTGCTGTTGTGCGACGTCGATCATTTCAAGCTCTACAATGATCTGCACGGCCATCAAAAAGGCGACGAGTGTCTGCGCGCGGTGGCGGATGCGATCGGCAAGAACGCGTTTCGCCCGGCCGATCTTTCGGCGCGCTATGGCGGAGAAGAGTTCGCCATCATCATGCCCGAGACCGATTCCGCCGGCGCGCGAAAACTCGCCGAGCGGCTGCGCGATGCGCTGGCGCGGGGCCGGCTGCCGCACGGCGCGCCTTGTGTGCCGCCGTTCGTGACGCTGAGCATCGGCATCGCGACGCTGGTGCCGAGCGAGGATACGCGCGCGGATTGGCTGCTGGGGCAGGCCGACCAGGCGCTCTACGCCGCAAAATATTCCGGCCGCAACCGCGTCGTGTCGGCTGACAAAGTGCTCGCCGCGTTCGCCGGCGCGCAGGACCTGCGCGAGAGCGAGACGCCGCAGCCGGTCCGCAAGCGCCGTGTGCGCAAGTCGGCTTGACGTTCGCGCTTTCCGTCATTTCCTCAAAACGACCGCGGCCCTCGTCAGGGGAGCTGACAAGGGCCGCGTTGGTACACATCGTCGCGCCTAGGTTCGCAACGAGGTGTGGGAGCTCGGGATTACGAATTAGAACGGCAGCAGCACGTCCATTACCTGCTGGCCATAGCGGGGTTGCTGCACGTCGGTGATCTGGCCGCGGCCGCCATAGGCGATGCGGGCCTGCGCGATCTTCGAGGAATCGATGGTGTTGTCGCTCTGGATGTCTTCCGGGCGCACGATGCCGGCGACGATCAGCTCGCGGATTTCGAAGTTGACGCGGATCTCCTGCTTGCCTTCGACCACGAGATTGCCGTTCGGCAGCACCTGCGTCACCACGGCGGCGACGTTTGTCTGCAGCGCTTCCTGGCGGTTGACCGAACCCTTGCCGTCGGTCGACGCGGTCGAGTCCGCCGTCAGGATCTTGCCCGGCAGGATCTTGTTGGCTTGCGTGATCGTCTGGGATCCGAGGAAGTCGGTAACGCCGGAGTCTTCCTTGCTGGAGCGGCTGCGCTGGGTCTGGTTGGCGATGTTGGCCTTGTCGGTGATGTTGACGGTCACCGTCATGATGTCGCCGACGCGCGCGGCGCGCTGGTCGCGGAAGAACGCGCGTGAGCCGTTCCGCCACAGCGAGTTCGCATTGTAGGAGGCCTGCTCGGGCTTGGGCATCGGCATCTGCACCGGCTTGTAGCCGGGCTGCGTGGTCGGATTCTCGATCTCGGTCAGCTTCGGCTTTTCGCCGATCTGGGAGAGACGGTCGATCGAGGAACAACCGCTTGCGAACGCTGCCACGGCCAGCAAGGCGCCGGTGAGAATGAAGCGGTTGATACGGGAGACTGACATTTACATTACTCGGCTTTTGGAGCGACTGACGAACTGAGTTTGGCGACGGCGACGGGGGCGGCTTGTCCGGTGCTGCCGAGCGAGGAGGTGGTATCGGTGGCGGCAGGCGCAGGGCGCGGCGCGGCGACCGTGATCGAGACCTGGCCGCGGCCAATCACGGTGCCGGACACCGTGCGCTTGGATTGCAAATTCATGACGTTGACGACGTCGCCTTCGGTACCGCTTTCGAGCGCCTTGCCGCGCACGGTGAGGTAAAGTCCGGGGGAATCGTAGACCAGCGTGACGTTCTGGTCGCGCTGCACCAGATCCGGCTTGGCGAGATCGGCAACCCGGACGGCCTGGCCGGCGCGCAGCTGGCGGCGCGCCTGCATGCCGACCGCGCGGTCGCGCGTGGCGGCATCTGCGCCGACTTCGGCCTTGGGGCGGCGCTCGACCACGACGTCGGAGGATTTCAGAACTTCGTTGCGCTCGATTGCGCGCGCCAGCACCGCGGCCTCGATGGTCTCGATCGCGGTGCCGGTGAAGCGCAGCTTGATCGGCGCCGTGCCGCTGTCGTTGGATATTTCGAAGGTGATGTCGAAGCGGCCGTTGCGCGGATCGAAGCGCACGATGGCGGCCTGCATGCCGCCGGTGTTGGAAGCATCGAGCCTGACATCGCCGGGATCGCGGTCGAAGGTGAGATTGAGACTGGCGGCCTCGCCGAGGCCGTTCTTGCGCTCCAGCGTGCGCGCGATCTGCTGCTCGATGTCCTTGCCCTCGAGCGTGCGGGCCAGCCGCGTCACCGAAATTTCCTTCAGGTCGCGGGTGTCGACGCCGATCACGTGATGCGAGCGCAGTGCATTGAGCACTTGCGCGACCGGCAGCGAACCGGTGGTGCCCAGATCCGGCGCGCGGTAGATCGCGATCTGCGAAGCGCTGCCGGCGTTGTCGATGATGTCGCCGATCCGCACCAGGTCGCCCGTGACGGTCACGCTGGCGCGCAGCGCGGGTGCGGCGATGACGTCGCCACGGGTCTGCGCGACCGCTGTCGCCGCGGAGGCGGCGATGAGCGCAGTGGCAAGGAGGAGCGCGCGGGCGATCATGACAATTCCTCAGCGGAACATGTTGGAGGTGGACTGCAGCATCTGGTCGGCCGCGCTGATCACCTTGGCGTTCATCTCGTAGGCGCGCTGCGCCGCGATCAGGTCGGAGATTTCGGTGACGACCTCGACGTTGGCCTGTTCGAGGTTGGACTGCTGCATGTCGCCGAAACCGTCGGTGTTGGCGATGCCGTCCTGCGGCGGCCCCGAGGCCGGCGTGTCCGTGAACAGATTGTCGCCGATCGGGTTGAGGCCGGCCTTGTTGATGAAGCGGGTCAGGCCGATCTGGCCGACGGTCGACGGCGTGGTCGATCCGGGCAGCAATACCGACACCTGGCCCTGGGCGTTGATGGTGAGGCCGGAAGCGCTCTGCGGGATCGTGATGGTCGGCTGCACCGGGTTGCCCTGCGAGGTCACGACGCGGCCCTGCGCGTCCATCTGGAACGAACCGTCGCGGGTATAGGTGTAGGTGCCGTCAGGCATCTGGATCTTGAAGAAGCCTTCGCCGCGGACCGCGATGTCGAGCTCGTTGCCGGTCGGCAGCAGCGTGCCCTGGCTCATCAGGCGCGGCGTGCCGACGGTCTTGACGCCACCGCCGATATCGACGCCCACGGGCAGGATGGTGCCCTGATCGGACGCCTGCGCGCCGACCCGGCGCACATGGTCATAGATCAGGTCCTGGAACGCGGCGCGCTGCTTCTTGTAGCCGGTGGTGCGCATGTTCGCGATGTTGTTGGAGATCACCTGAACGTTGAGTTCCTGTGCCGCCATGCCGGTCGAGGCTGTGTAGAGTGCGCGCATCGATCAAAACTTTCAGGTTATGCCGGAACTTCGGCGAGTTTCTCGATTGCGGATTTGTGCAGATCGCTCTGCTGCTGCAGCAGCGCCGAGATCTGCGTGTAGGCGCGCGTGATCTCGATCATGCGGCTCATCTCGGTCACCGAATTGACGTTCGACTTTTCGATGAAGCCCTGACGAACCCTTGAAGTGGTGTCGATCTGGGCGACGACGCCCTGGCCCGCCGAATAAAGGTTGCTGCCTTCCTTCTCGAGCTGCTGGGCGTCGGCGAAAGAAACCAGTCGCAGCTTGCCGCGGACCGAGTCGATGCGGCCGGTGCCCTCGACCACGGTGATGCTGCCGTCGGCGGCGATGTTGATTTCCTTGTCGGTCGGCTGGAACACGATCGGGCCGGAGGTGCCGAGCACGGGATTGCCGCCGGCGGTGACCAGCTGGCCCAGATTGTTGATCTGCAGACCACCGTCGCGGGTGTAGCGCTCGCCGGCCGCGGTCTGCACCGCAAGGAAGGCCTTGCCGTCGATCGAGACGTCGAGCGGGTTCTTGGTGATTTCGGTATTGCCTGCCGCGAAATCCTTGAAGGTGGCGCGGTCCTGCACGAACGCGACTTGGCGGTCGGGGCGCTGGAAATTGTCTTCATGCGCGGGCGAGCGCAGAAATTGCTCGAACAACGACCGGTCGGCCTTGAAGCCGTTGGTGTTGACGTTGGCGACGTTGTTGGCGACGACATCCATCTGCCGTTCCAGCACCATCTGCCGCGATAGTCCGACGAGAAGCGTATTCTCCATCGGTGGTTCTCCCCTTCATCGATCCGCGTGCTGCTCTCCCAAGCCGCCCGCCGATCTCTCGAACCGCCCAGGCTCTCCCAAGCCCGTGGTCCGCCAAGTACTCAGCGAAAGCCGTGCCAGTTTGGAAAACGACGATTTTTAAAGGGGTTAGGGGTTTTGCCGGGGCGATTACGGACGGCAGAAAGGTCTTGTTGACCATGTTTGCCCGGCAACTTTTTCCTAGTTGAGGGCCAATGGAAAGGTTCCGTTAACCATTATTACCCTAGCGTTGCATTTGAAGAGAGCGCGTGTGCGCTGGCGGCTTTTGTATCGCGTCTGGGGCCTCGTACGGCCCGGCTGGTGGCAACCGTGTTCGTTCCCAATTGGATCGGGCGGGGCAATGGCGGACAACGAAGCAGAAGGTGCTGCCGAAGGCGCGGAAGCCGTCCCGGCTAAAAAGGGCAAGCTCAAGGTGATCATTGCCGCCGTCGGGTTCGTCGCCATCCTTGGCGCCGGCGCGGGCTGGTTCTTCCTGATGCGCGGCCACGGCGAGGAGAAGCACGCCGAGGCGCCGCCGCCGAAGCCGCCGTCCTTTGTCGAAGTCCCGGACATGATGGTCAATCTGGTCGGCGCCCCCGGCGAGCGCGTGCAATATCTCAAGGTCAAGGTCGTGCTCGAGTTCAAGGAAGAGAAGCAGCTCGAGGCGATCAAGCCGACGCTGCCGCGCGTCACCGATCTGTTCCAGACCTATCTGCGCGAACTGCGCCCCAGCGACATCAACGGCTCGGCCGGATTGTTTCGCCTCAAGGAGGAGCTGACCAAGCGCGTCAATATCGCGCTGGCGCCGCAACAGGTGAGCGCGGTGCTGTTCAAGGAAATCCTGGTCCAGTGACTCAGCAGGTCTCATAATCATGGCCAACGGTAAAGACCTCGACCAGGACGCAATTGCCGCCCAATGGGAGGCCTCGCTCGATTCCGAGGATCCTGCGGCGGCGGCGGAAGAAGCTGCGGCCAATGAACTCTCGGAGAGCATGGCCCTGCAATGGGCCGCGATGGTCGAGGACGGCAGCCGGGATTTCGGCAACAAGGCCGGCGGCGAGCGGGTCCTGTCGCAGGAAGAAATCGACAATCTGCTCGGCTTCACCGTCGGCGACGTCAATCTCGACGACAATTCCGGCATCCGCGCCATCATCGATTCGGCGATGGTGTCCTACGAGCGTCTGCCGATGCTCGAAATCGTGTTCGACCGCCTGGTGCGGCTGATGACCACGAGCTTGCGCAACTTCACCTCCGACAACGTAGAAGTCTCGCTCGATCGCATCACCTCGGTGCGGTTCGGCGACTACATGAACTCGATTCCGCTCCCCGCAGTGCTCAGCGTGTTCAAGGCCGAGGAGTGGGAAAACTTCGGCCTCGCGACCGTCGATTCAAGCCTGATCTATTCGATCATCGACGTGCTGCTCGGCGGCCGCCGCGGCCAGACTTCGCTGCGCATCGAAGGCCGCCCCTACACCACGATCGAAACCAATTTGGTCAAGCGGCTGGTCGAGGTCGTGCTGGCCGATGCCGAGCAGGCGTTCCGGCCGCTGTCGCCGGTGACCTTCTCGATCGATCGGCTGGAAACCAATCCGCGCTTCGCCGCGATCTCGCGGCCTGCCAACGCCGCGATCCTGGTGCGGCTGCGCATCGACATGGAAGACCGCGGCGGCAATATCGAACTGCTGCTGCCCTATGCGACCATCGAGCCGATCCGGCCGGTGCTGTTGCAGATGTTCATGGGCGAAAAGTTCGGCCGCGACCCGATCTGGGAAGGCCACTTTGCCACGGAGGTGGCGCAAGCCGAGATCTCCGTCGACGCCGTGCTGTATGAGGCCAACGTTCCGCTCAAGCAGCTGATGAAGCTGAAGGTCGGCGACACGCTGCCGCTGGAAATGAAAAAGGACGCGCTGGTGTCGGTCCGCTGCGGCAACGTCGTACTGACCGAAGGCCGCATGGGCCGGGTCGGCGACCGCGTCGCCATCCGCGTCACCAAGCAGCTGCGCAAACCGAATACCACCTTCGCGATGTTCGAGAAGGCCGACGAGCAAACCAAGTTGATGGAGGCACAATGAGTCATTCCCTCGGAATTATCATCGAGAGTCTGGTGGCGGTGCTGCTGCTGCTGACGATCGGTTATTGCATCCTGCTCAACGCGCGCCTCAAGCGGCTGAAGGCGGACGAGCATTCGCTCAAGGCAACGATCGGCGAACTGATCACCGCCACCGAAATCGCCGAGCGTGCGATCGGCGGCCTCAAGCATACCGTTCGCGACGTCAATGAGCACCTCGGCAGCCAGCTGACCGCGGCCTCCCAGATGTCGACGCAGCTGAAGGGCATGCTGGCCGAGGGCGACGGCATCATCCGCCGCCTCTCGAAGATCGCCGTTGCAGCGCGGCCGCTGACGTCGGAGCCGGAACAAGCCGCCGCTCCCAAGGTATCGAGCGCAAGAGCAGTCGCGGCTGCCGCGGAAGCTTTCTCGGAACGCCGAAGGGCTAGTGGCCTCGCTGCATGAAATCGTTTCGCGACATACGTGTCATTCCGGTGGTGCTGGTCGCCGTCTTCGGCCTTGCGGTGCTGAAGGTGGCCGGCCTCGTCATCGACGGAGGATACGTATTCGACTATCAGCCGCAGCCGGCCAAGAAGTCGTGGGCGCAGGATACTTTCAATTTCCCGGGCGGCGGCTCCAAGGCGGCGTCCAAGATCGCCTCCAAGCCTGAACCCGACGACATCACAGGCTCGGTGCCCAAGCCCAAGGAGGAGGCGCCGAAGCCGGCGGCCCCCGCTGCCGCCGATCCGCCGCCGCAACAAAGCGGCACGGTGATCTTTCCTGAACCCAACCAGCAGTCGGTATCGCCGTCGGAGCGCGCCATTCTCGAGCGGCTGCAGGCGCGGCGGCAGGAACTGGAGCAGCGCGCGCGAGAGATCGAGATCCGCGAGAGCCTGTTGAAATCGGCCGAGAAGCGCATCGAGGGGCGGGTCGAGGAGATGAAGGCCACCGAGGCGCGGATCACGACCGCGACCGGGCAGAAGGCCGAAACCGAAGCCGCGCGCTTCAAGGGCATCATCACGATGTATGAGGGCATGAAGCCAAAGGACGCCGCCAAGGTGTTCGACCGGCTCGAAATGTCCGTTCTGTACGAAATCGCTTCCCAGATCGCGCCGCGCAAGATGTCCGACATTCTCGGCCTGATGCAGCCGGAGGCGGCCGAGCGGCTGACCGTGGAACTGGCGCGTCGCGCCGGACCCGACAAATCCGCCTCGACGGCCGAATTGCCGAAAATTGAAGGCAAGATGCTGCCGCAAAAGCCCAATTGACGCGGATATTTAACAATACCTTAAGCCGGCCAATTCAAGATTCAACCGCGAAGGCGACGGCGCCTCGCTGCTGCAATCTTTGAGGCCAAGAGACATCCTGGATGGGGCAAAGGGCTGCCGCTGGAATTGGGTCGCAAGGCCGCGCATTGGCGCGGATGGCCGGGCGCTGCCTTAATGTAACCCTTAACCGATCTCTTAACCGATCTCTTGGGCTCCGTTCGCCACTTGCCATCCTGCTGGTACTCGCCGGCTTGACGGCGGCCTGGCCGTGCCGGGCGCAGGACCTCGTCAAGGGCGAAGCAACGTTCACGGCGTCCGGCGGCTATGCGCGGCTGGTGCTGAAGCTTGCCGAGGACGTCGAGTCCGACGTCATCACGGCCGGCTCGATCATCGTGATCCGCTTCAAGCGTCCGGTGGACATTCCCGTCGACAAACTGAGCGACGCCGTGCCCGATTATGTCGGCTCAGCCCGGCGCGATCCCGATGGCTCGGCGATCCGGCTGTCGCTGGCGCGGCGGGCGACGATCAACACCATGACGGCCGGCGAGCGGATCTTCGTCGACTTCCTGCCCGACAGCTGGACCGGCCCGCCGCCCACGCTGCCGGCCGACGTCATTCGCGAACTGGCCGCGCGGGCCCGCGCCGCCGAACGCGCGCTGCGCGCCCAGCTTGCGGTTGCCGCGGCCAAGAAGAAGCCGCCGGTGCGCGTCCGCGCCTCGGTGCAGCCGACCTTTGTCCGCTTCGTCTTTGAAATGCCCAACGGGGTCAACGTTTCTTCGGTGCTGAACGAGCAGAAGCTGACGCTGCAGTTCAACGGCGTGCTGGCGTTCGATCTGGCCGATGCAAAGGTGGCGGCGCCGCCGAATATCGCCTCGATCACGCAGCGGACCGATGGCGATGCCTCCGCGGTCGATATCGTGTTGATCGGCGAAGTCGACGTGCATTCCTTCCGCGAAGAGAAGAACTACGTCATCGACGTCGCCTTCCAGCAGGTCGACAAGCCGGCGGCGGAACAGGCGCAAGCCCCGGCTGCCGCGAATGCCCCGGCTGTAGCGCATGCCCCGACGGCTAGGTCGGGGGTCGCAGCGCAGATCGCCGCTGCCCAGGCGATCGCCCACAGCAAGCCGCTGAACGACTCGATACCGCCGCAGCATCTCCCGCAACTGCCGCCGGTTACGTCGGAGGCAATCGCCGAGCAGGCCAAAATCGAGATCAAGCCCGGCGAACCGCAGCAGGCGCCGCCCGCAATGGAAACAGCGCCGCCAGCCCCCGCAACAACGCCGGGCGCGATGCCGGTCGTCGAGCAGGCTGCTCCTGCAGCGGAGAAGCCGGCGCCGCAGGCTGCAGCGCCCACACCCGCCGTGGAAAAGTTGCCGGCTGTACCTCAGAAGCCGGCGCTTGCGGCCGAGAAGACGGCGCCAGCGGAGACGCCGAAAGCCGCACAGCCTCCGGAAGCAAAGCCGGCCGCCGCGATCGAGACGCCAAAACCCGCAGCACCGAAGAAGGCCGCTTCTGCTGCCGTTGAGGCGCCGAAGAAAGCCGAACCACCGGCGGCTGCCGTCGAGGCGAGGCGGGACAGCGACGGCCTGCGCGTGATGTTCTCCTTTGCCGCGCCGACGCCTGCGGCCATGTTCCGCCGCGCCGACACGGTGTGGCTGGTGTTCGACCAGACCGGGCCGATCGATGTCGAGCAGATCCGCGCCAAGGGCGGCGCAATCATCGGCGACGTCAGCCGGCTGCCGCTGGAAAAAGGCCAGGCCATCCGCATTCGTCTCAACCGGCCGCAGATGCCGTCGCTTGAAAGCGATGGCCGCGCCAACGGCATGATCTGGACGCTGACATTTGCCGATCGTGTGCAAGCGCCACCATTGCCGCTGCAGGTGTTGCGCAACATCACCGATCCGGCGCTGGCCAACGTCACCGTGCCGCTGGCGAACCCCGGCCTCATGCATCGGCTGGTCGACCCCGACGCCGGCGACACGCTGCTGGTGGTCACCGCGCCGCCGCCGACCCGCGGCTTTATCAAGCGGCAGGACTTCGTCGAGCTGTCGCTGCTGGAATCCGTCCACGGCGTCGTCGTTCATCCCAATTCCGACGATATCACCGCCGAGGTCGGATCCGACAAGGTCATGCTCGGCCGGCCGGGCGGGCTGACGCTGTCGTCGGCCGACGTCTCTGCCGAACGCGCCACCGCGGCGGTGCGGTCGTTGTTTGACGCCAAGGAATGGCGCAAGAACCGCGAGGAGAATTTTCTGGGCCGGCTGGATGCGCTGATCAAGGCGGCGGCCGCGGCCGGCGATGACGGGCTGGCGCAAGCCCGGCTCGACCTTGCCAATTTCTATATGGCGCGGGGGATGTTTCAGGAAGCGAGGGGAGTGACCAATCTCATCCTCTCTGAATCCAAGGCTGGAAGTGAAGACGCTGGCGTCGTCATGGTCAATGCGGTCGCCAGCATCCTGATCGGCCATCCCGAGCGGGGACTGAAGGGCCTGGCCAGTCCGGTGATCGGCAACGGCTATGACTCCCAATTGTGGAAGGCGCTCGCCTTTGCCCGCCAGGGCAAATGGGCTGACGCCCGCGAGAAGTTCAAGAACGCCGAATTCTCGATCGCGGCCTTGCCGCTGGAAATGCAGCGCATCGTGACCGCGGATGCGATGCGGGCGTCGCTCGAGGTGAAGGACTATGCCGGAGCCTCGCGCCGCCGCAGCGAACTCGAGGTCGTCGGCGTGCCGAAGGAAATGAAGCCGGAGATCGCGGTGTTGCGCGGACGGCTGGCCGAGGCGCTCGGCCACGACAAGGACGCACTCGACGCCTACCGGTTCGCCGCCAATTCGTCCGATCGGCCCGCTGCGGCCGAAGCCAAGCTGCTGGAGGTCTTGCTCCGCCAGCGGCGCGGCCAGCTCGGGCAAGCCGAGGTGCTGCGCGAACTGGAAACGCTGTCGGCGATCTGGCGTGGCGACGCGATCGAGTTGAAGACCCTTGCTGTATTGTCGCAGCTATATGCCGACGCGGGCCGCTACGAGGAATCGCTCGCGGCGGCCAAGACCGCGACCCGGCTGCAGCCGAATTCCGAACTGGCGCGGCAGGGCCAGGACGCCGCGTCCGCGCTGTTTGCGCAGCTCTTTCTCAGCCCCAAGGGCGAGGACATGAAGCCGATCGATGCGCTCGGCATGTTCTACGAATATCGCGAACTGACGCCGATCGGCCGCCGCGGCGACGAGATGATCCGCCGTCTGGCGGACCGCCTGGTGGCGGTCGACCTGCTCGATCAGGCCGCCGAGCTGCTGCAGTATCAGATCGACAAACGGCTGGAGGGCGCCGCGCGCGCGCAGGTGGCGGCGCGCCTTGCCATGGTCTATCTGACCAACCGCAAGCCGGATCGCGCTGTCGCGGCGCTGCGCACCACGCGCATCGCCGATCTCTCCGGTGAGTTGCGCCAGCAGCGCCTGTTGCTGGAGGCGCGCGCGCAAAGCGACGTCGGACGCCATGATCTCGCGCTCGACATCATCTCCAACATCACCGGACGCGAGGCGATCCGCCTGCGTTCCGACATCTACTGGGCGTCACGGCAGTGGCGCGAGGCCTCCGAACAGATCGAACTGTACTATGCCGATCGCTGGCGCGACTTCAAACCGCTGAACGCGGTGGAGAAGGGCGATGTGATCCGCGCCGTCGTCGGCTATGCGCTCGCCGAGGACGCCATTGGACTGTCGCGCTTCCGCGAGAAATATGCGCCGCTGATGCTGGGCGATACCGACCGGATGGCGTTCGATATCGCAAGCAAGCCGGCCGCTGCCTCAAGTGCCGAATTTGTCTCGATCGCCAAGATGGCGGCGGGCGTCGACACGCTCGACGGCTTTATCCGGGAAATGAAGGTCCGCTTCCCCGACGCCACCGCGCGCGCGCCGATTTCGCCCGAAATGGCCAGGGGCGAGCCGGTCCACACCGGTTCGCTGCCCGCGATATCAGGACACAAAACCGCCGGAGCGGCAAAATAGTAGTTCAGGCAACCCCCGGCGGGGTTTGCGCGCCAGCGTTTCGTCGGTTAAGCGAAATCCACACATCAAGCCGTATGGAAGTTTGTCGTTCGATGCCGCTGACCCGGGGCCGAATTGTAGGACACGACAACGAACGATTGGCGTTCAAGTTCACCATGCAAAATGGGGACGAGCCGATCGAATGCCAGATCAGTGACGCCGCCATGGACGAGCTTGCTGGCGTCAAGGGAACCGAGAGCCTGGCAAGACAGGCGCAGTTTTTGGCGCTGCGAGATGCCGTCGAGCGCATCGCCTCCGACATGTTCGACGCGGCGCCGGCCGTGAAGGGCTATGTCGTCAGAATATTCACAAAGCACATCCCGAAATAGCGGCCGGCGCGGCAAGGTATCGCGGCTCGCGCCCGTCCCCTCGACAGAGCGCTTCCGAACCGGCAACCTGCGCGCACAAAATCAAAGACGCCACCGGGGGAACTATCGCCATGAGCAAGCCAGCCAAGACCGAAGCCGAACTCATTGCGATGGCAGTAGCCGAGTTGAAGGTCCATGCCGATTGTCCCGATGGAATGGTGATCTCGGTGCTCCGCGACGGCGACTCCTGGGAGTTTCGCGTAAGTGCCGAACAGGCGACGATCGACAAGCCGGGCTATCCCGAATGCGTCGCGATGGTGGTGCAGATCGGCGACCACCTCTGCAAGCAGTATGATTTCAAGGAGTGAGTAGACCGCGAGGAGTTGCGCGCCTTTCCTATTTCGCAGGATTGCGCACAGCGTAGGCGGTACGAAGTCCCGGCACGAAGCCGCAAGCCTCGTAAAACCGATGCACGCGCGGATCGGCCCGGCCGCTCTGCATCAGTACCTGATAGCAATCCTGTTTCCACGCCTCGGCAAGGGCTGCCGCGATCACCGCGCGGCCGTGGCCGCGTCCCTGGAAGTCGGGATGGGTGGCGACGTTCTCGAGAATGCCGAACTGACGACCGCCGCGCAGAAGATTGGGCGTGGTGATGAGCGTGCAGGTTGAAACGATTCTACTGCTTTCGTCCGATACAAAGATCATTACTCCTTCGCGGGCGAGGATCTGCGCCCAAATTATTCTAGCTCGTTCCGGCTCCGCACTCCGGCTGACGTCGGACTCGGCAAACAGCGCCAGCAACGCGTCGAGATCGCCGGCATTTACCAGTCGCGCACTTGTCATCCGTGAGCTCCTTGATTGAAACCGTTTCCATCCCAAATCGTAGCTTCCCAAGCGGCCAAATAGCGTGAGAGACGGACTAGATTTTATGCATCCCAGGAATACACACCGAACGCTGGTTCCGGTCGCGATAGCTGTCGTGGTCGCGATCATCGGCACCGCGTTTTTCGCGGTGGAATTGCGGACCAAAGACGTGGTCGCGGACAACGGTATCAGTATGATCACGACGGCTGTCGTCGAGAAGGCCGGCGCGACCGCGTATCCGACCGTCCGTGACACCGGCGCGGATCAAATCAGCTACGTCCCGTAACTCTGCACCAGGCTTCCCGCCACCAGCGACCAACCGTCGACCAGCACGAAGAAGATCAGTTTGAACGGGAGTGACACCACGACCGGCGGCAGCATCATCATGCCCATCGACATCAGAACCGACGCCACCACGAGGTCGATGATCAGGAAGGGCAGGAACAACAGGAAGCCGATCTCGAAGGCGCGCTTCAGCTCGGAGATCATGAAGGCCGGCACCAGAATCCGCAGCGACATCTCTTCCGGCGTCGCCGGCGGCGGCTCGCGCGACATGTCCAGGAACAGCTTGAGGTCCTTCTCGCGGACGTTCTTCAGCATGAAGCCGCGCAGCGGCACGGACGCCCTTTGCAGCGCGTCCTCGACGCCGATCTGGTTGGCGACCAAAGGCTTGATGCCGTCGTCATAGGATTTTTGCAGCACCGGCCCCATCACGAACGCGGTCAGGAACATTGCGAGCGCAATGATCACGGAGTTCGGCGGTGCGGTCGCGGTGCCGAGCGCGGTGCGCAGCAGCGACAGCACCACCACGATCCGGGTGAATGACGTCATCATGATCAGGATCGACGGCGCGATCGAGAGGATCGTCAGCAGCGCGATCAGCTGGATCGCGCGTTCGGTGACGCCGCCACCGCCCTGGCCGAGATTGATGCTGATGTCCTGCGCCAGCACCGGATCGGCGAGCGATCCGGCGGCTATCAGTGTGACAAAAAATAAAACTCTACGCGGGGCTTTCGCCGATCTCACGAAGGAGACTTCGGGCGGCCCAGCAATGAGGCCATCTCGTCTTCGAGATTCTCAAACCCGCTTTTCTGCGGCGCGGGCGCGGGGGGCGGGGCGGGCGTCTCGCTGCGCGAGGGGCGGGCAGGCGGCGGCTCCGGCGCGACCGGCGGCGCGATCGGGGCATCGGCCGGCCGGCGCAAGGCAGCTTCGAGCCGCTGCGCCATCTCGGCGAGATTCTGGTCGGCGGACTGCGGCGGAGGCGCAGGCGGCGGGGGTGGCGGCGGCGGTGCTGCGGCACGCTCGGGCGCACGGACCGGCGGCGGCGCCTTCGGCGGCTCCATCTGGCGCTGCTGCCGCGGCATCAAGGGTTCATTGCGCGCCATGCGCGGCGGGACCGGATCGGGACGCGGTTCCGGCCGGCCGCCCATCGGCTCCGGCGCGAAGCTTGCCAGTGGATCGGTGCGGCGCTCGGCCATCGGCGGCGGCGCCGGGCGGCGGAGTTCGTCGGCGAAAGCGGGTCGTGCCGGGCGCGGCGGCGGCTCGGGCATTTGCGGCTCGGCGTGATCGAACGGGTCGCGCGCGCTCTCGTCGTTCCAGCCGGCATCCGGCAGCGGGGCGATACGCGGCGGCTGCTCGCCAGTGACCGCAGGCCGCGGCGCCATTTGCTCACGGCCCGGCATGGCACGGACGATATTGGGTTCCACCACGATGTCGCTGGGGCCGCCGATCATCAGGAGATGCTCGACATTGTCGCGCCGGACCAGCACCAGGCGCCGGCGGCCGTCCACCGCGGCGGCGTCGATCACGGCCAGCCGCGGCATCCGCCCGCGATTCGGGTTGGCACCAAGGCGGTTGGTGGCGAAGCGCCGCACCAGCCATGCGGCAACGCCGATCAGCGCCAGCACGGCGATGAATGCGAAGATGAAATATGCTGTCTGCATTCTCTAGTCCCCGGCCTCAGGCCGTTCTCACATGCTTGCTTCGAGGTGCGCGGACCTGATCTTCCAAGTTGAACATGATTCTTCCGGATTCATGTTCCGAAACGATATTCATGTTCCGAAGCGATCCGTCGACCGGCGAATCACGCCCGAGATGAGCTCTATTCCTTAGTTCCCCACGGCAAACGCTGCCGCCCATTAATTAATAGACCAAGAATCGCTTGATCCAAAACGACTTCTGAGCGCCCCCGGCCGCGTTGGCCGTTGCTGGTTAACGCAGGTTTCGTGGCGAAAATGCGCTCTTTTGGGCGCCGGCCCCTGTGCAAGCGCGTTGTCCACGGCCTGATTCTGCGGATTTTAACCAGCCGTTAACCATACACCGGGCAAATTCTGCCTACCTCGCGGCGCCTGCCAGAGGTTAACGAGGACCCGCTCGCGATGGCCATCAACGATCTTCCGATCCTGTCGGCGCTGCGCACCAAGATGCAGTGGCATCAGGAGCGCCAGCGGGTACTCGCCGAAAACATTTCCAACGCCAACACCCCGAACTTCAAGCCGCGCGATCTGGTGGAACCGAAATTCGACAAAAAGGGTTCCGCCGCCACCGTCGGCGGAACCTTCGGTTCGATGGCGATGATGCGCACCAGCGCGAGCCATATCGGCGTGTCCGGCGGGGCCCAGACCTTCGACGGCGATGGCGGCAAGAGCGGTTTCCTGACCCGGCCGGCCGGCAACGCCGTCAATCTGGAAGATCAGATGATGCGGGTCTCCGCCAACCAGATGGACTATGCGGCGGCCACCTCGCTCTACACCCGCAGCCTCGGACTTCTCAAAACCGCGATCGGAAAGCGCTGACGCGCCGCATTTAGGGGAACCGGATCATGGCAGATGATGGTGGAAGCGACTTCGCCCGCTCGATGAGCATTGCAACCTCGGGCCTGCGCGCGCAGGCCGGGCGGATGCGGGTGATCTCGGAAAACATCGCGAACGTGGATTCCACCGCGCCGACTTCCGCCGGCGATCCCTATCGCCGCAAGGTGCCGACCTTCTCCTCGGCGCTCGACCGCACGATCGATGCCAAAGTGGTGACGCTCGGCAAGGTGCGCACCGACCAGTCGGCGTTCCGCATCAAGCACGAGCCGAGCAACCCGGCGGCGGACGCCGCCGGCAACGTCAAATACCCCAACGTCAACCCGCTGGTCGAAATGACCGACATGCGCGAAGCCCAGCGGTCCTATGAGGCCAACCTCAACATCATCAGCGCCACGCGCCGGATGATTCAACGCACGCTCGACATCCTCAAGGCCTGAAACAGGAATCATAGACCATGGCTTCACCGACCGTTGCTGCAAACGCCTACGCCGCGCTCTCGCGCATCATGGAGACCGGCGGCGCCGAGAAGGGCGGCCAGACTTCGGGCGGCCCGTCCTTCGGTGCGCTGCTCAAGGATGCCGTCGGCAGCGTGATGGAA
This sequence comes from Bradyrhizobium sp. AUGA SZCCT0177, assembly GCF_018130125.1. Taxonomy (NCBI): domain Bacteria; kingdom Pseudomonadati; phylum Pseudomonadota; class Alphaproteobacteria; order Hyphomicrobiales; family Nitrobacteraceae; genus Bradyrhizobium; species Bradyrhizobium sp. AUGA SZCCT0177. Next base: position 84,221 of record NZ_JAFCMA010000008.1, read on the forward strand.
GCCGGCAAGAAGTCGGACGCCCAGACCATCGCGATGACCTCGGGCAAGGCCAACGTCATGGACGTGGTGACGGCGGTGGCCGAGACCGACGTCGCGGTCTCGACGCTGGTGTCGGTACGCGACCGGGTGATCCAGTCCTACGAAGACATCATGAAGATGCCGATTTGACCGCGAAAGCGGTCATCCCGGGGCGCGCGTAAGCGCGAACCTGGGATCTCGAGATTCCGGGTCTGGTCCTTCGGACCATCGCGGAATGACGAAGGCAATTGTGCAGGCGGGATAGAAACGAGACAAAAAATGACCGGTGCTGAAACCCTCGACGTGGCGCGCGATGCGATCTGGACCATCGTGGTGGTGTCGTCGCCCCTGATGGTGGTCGGTCTCGTGGTCGGCGTCGTGGTGTCGCTGTTCCAGGCGCTGACGCAGATCCAGGAGCAGACGCTGATCTTCGTGCCGAAGATCCTGGCGATCTTCGTGACACTATTGCTGGCGTTGCCGTTCATGGCGGATTCGCTGCAGGGCTACATGATGCGGATATCGTCGCGAATCATAGGCGGATGATGCACTGTGGTTGAGCCATGCGCATCGATGTCTCGTTCCTGCCGGCCCTTGCCGCCACCTTCATGCTGGTGTTCGCCCGCGTGGGGGCGATGGTGATGCTGTTGCCGGGATTTGGCGAGAGCAACATCCCGGTCCGGATCAAGCTCGCGATCGCGCTGTTGTTGACGCTGATCATCCTGCCGCTGCACCGCGCCGCCTATCAGGTCGATTTGACCTCGATGAGTGCGATGGGCGTCCTGATGGTGCACGAGATCGTCATCGGCGTGGTGCTCGGCGCCACCGCGCGGGTGACGCTGTCGGCGCTGGCGGTCGCAGGATCGGTGATCGCCCAGCAGCTCGGCCTCGGCTTCGTCACGGCTGTCGATCCGACCCAGGGCCAGCAGGGCCTTCTGATCGGCAACTTCCTCTCCATCCTCGGCATAACGCTGTTGTTCGCCACCGACACCCATCACCTGGTGATCGCGGCGCTCAACGAGAGCTACCGGATTTTCTCGCCGGGCGAGACGATGCCGACCGGCGATGTCGCGGCGCTTGCGACCCGCGCTTTCACCGCCGCCTTCAAGATCGGCCTGCAATTGTCGGCGCCGTTTTTGGTGTTCGGCATCGTCTTCAACATGGGGCTCGGCATTCTGGCGCGGCTGATGCCGGCGATGCAGGTCTATTTCGTCGGCGTGCCGCTATCGATCCTGATCGGCTTCTTGATCTTCGCCGGCGTCCTCACGGCGATGATGGGCACCTATCTGAACTACTTCACCGGCGTCATGCACGAGCTCACACCTCTTAGATAGAGCATGATCCGGAAAAGTGGGCACCGGTTTTCCCTCGCGACAAACGCGAAGCGTTTGCGCGGAGATCATGCTCAAATAAAAAAGCCAAGGCACCGCGATGGCCGACGATAGCGACGATAAAACAGAAGACCCTACGCAAAAGCGCCTCGACGACGCGCATGCGAAGGGCGACGTTGCCAAGAGCCAGGAGGTCAACACCTGGTTCGTGATCGCGGGCGCGACGCTTGTTTTGTCGACCTTCTCGGGCTCGATCGGCGGCGGCATCCTGATGCCGCTGCGCAATTTGATCGCCAATGCCGGCACGCTGCGCGCCGACGGCTCGGCGCTGCTGCAGCTCGGCAATACGCTCGGCATTGCCGTGCTGGCGGCGATCGGTGTGCCGCTGTTGATGCTGATGCTATCGGCCATCGCCGGCAACATGATCCAGCACCGGCTGGTGTGGTCGTCGGAATCGCTCACGCCCAAATTCAGCAAGGTGTCGCCCGGCGCCGGCTTCAAGCGCATCTTCGGCAAGCAGGCGCTGGCGAATTTCCTCAAGGGCGTGTTCAAGCTGGTCGCGCTCGGCGCCGTCATGATGGCGGTGCTGTGGCCGGAGCGCCACCGGCTGGAATCGTTCCTGGCCTTCGACCCGACGGCGATCATGGGCGTCACCACCAGTCTGACGCTGCATCTGATGGGCGCGGTGGTGGCGATGCTGGCCGCCGTGGCGATCGCGGACTACTTCTTCCAGTACCGGCAGTGGTTCGAGCGGCAGAAGATGTCGCTGCAGGAGATCAAGGACGAGTTCAAACAGTCCGAAGGCGACCCCCACATCAAGGCCAAGATCCGGCAGTTGCGCCAGGCCAACATGAAGAAGCGCATGATGGCGGATGTGCCCAAGGCCAGCGTGATCATCACCAACCCGACCCACTATTCGGTGGCGCTGTCCTACGACCGCGGCATGTCGGCGCCGGTCTGCGTCGCCAAGGGCGTCGACAATATCGCGTTCAAGATCAGGGAGATCGCCAAGAAACACGACATTCCGATCGTCGAGAACGTGCCGCTGGCGCGCGCGCTCTATGCCACCGTCGATGTCGACGAGGAAATCCCGGTCGAGCACTATCATGCGGTTGCCGAAATCATCGGCTTCGTCATGGGGTTGAAGCGCGACGCTGCCGGCCGGCGCAACTGACGGATGGGTCGGAAATTGCCTTGAAATGCGTTGGATAAAGCCCTGGACGATATTTTTTACGTGTTTTCTTCACTCGAACCGGTGCTCATTTCGCTTGAAACCGCTATTGATGCCAATTAGCCGCCTGATGGACTTGCGCTTGCCGGTCCGATTCAGGCACTCAAGGGAGGCGCGCAGATCAGCGCGCCATCCGATGCCGACGGGCTTGCGTCCCCTGATATGACCGCCGAAACCGACAGCCATCCGTCCCCCGAGCCCTTCGCGGCCCATGAGCCGGCGCGGCGTGGCGGCAGCATCGTGCTGGTGCTGCTGGTGGCCGCCGGCATCGTCGCGATCGCGGTCGTGCTGATGACCATCGGCCGCGCCCAGGCCCAGCCCTATATCCTCGGCGTGCTGGCGCTGCTGGCCATGGTCGGCCTGTTCAATCTGTTCGCCTTCGCCGCGGGCATCATCCGGTTCACCGACCGCAGCACCGACGATCCGGTGATGGGGCGGATCGCGGACCATGCCTATGACGGGCTCGCGGTCACCGATTCGCGCGGCCATGTGGTCTATTCCAACGCCGCCTATCTGGCGCTGACGGGGGCCGCGACCGCCCAGGAGGTGCGCCCGATCGAGCGCGTCTTCATCGGCAATCCCGATGTGTCGGAGGCTGTGTTCCGCCTGCTCAAGGCGGCGCGCGAGGGCAAGCGGCAGCAGGAGGAAGTCCGGATCGCAGGGACCGACGGCGCCCATGGCCGCTGGCTGCGGATGCGGGTCCGTCCGCTCGGCGCCAGCAAGCGCGAGGCGAAATATTCGGTGTGGTCGATCGCCGACATCACACGGGATCGCGAGCGCCAGGAGGACGTCTTCAAGGAATTGCAGCACGCGATCGAATATCTCGATCACGCGCCTTGCGGCTTCTTCTCGGTCAGTCCTTCAGGCGAGGTCGTTTATGTCAACGCGACGCTGGCGGGCTGGCTCGATCACGACCTTGCCGAGATCGGATCGGGCGGCTTGAAGCTGACCGATATCGTATCGGGCGACGGCGCGTCGCTGCTGACCTCGATTGTGGCGGTGCCGGGCGAAGTCAAAACCGAAGTGCTCGACATCGATCTGCGCATGCGCAGCGGCAAGACCATGCCGGTGCGGCTCTTTCACAAGCTGGCGTTCGGCGCCGACGGCGTGCCCGGCGCGTCGCGGACGCTGGTGATCAGCCGCGCGCGCGACGAGCATTCCGACCCCGAGCGCGCCGCTGAAGTGCGCTTCATGCGGTTCTTCGACCATACCCCGATGGCGATCGCGACCGTGGACCGCGCCGGCGCGGTGGTGCGCGCCAATGCCCGCTTCGCCAAGCTGGCGCAAAGCCTGAGTGCGGATGGTGCCGCCAACAAGTCGATCTTCCGCAGCGTGAACGCCCGCGACCGCAGCCTGCTGATAGCGGCGATCAACCAGGCCGCCGAAGGGCAGGGCGACATCGCGCCGGTCGAAGCCATGCTCGACGGCGCCAAGGAGCGCTGGGCGCAATATTTCGTCACCGCGGTCGAGGAGGACGAGCGCGAAACCGAAGCTGCCATCGTCTACATGCTGGAAACCACCGAGCGGCGCACGCTCGAGAACCAGATCAACCAGTCGCAGAAGATGGACATGGTCGGCCAACTCGCCGGCGGCATCGCACACGATTTCAACAACGTGCTCTCGGCCATCATGATGGCCAACGACTTCCTGCTGAACGCGCACAAGCCGACCGACCCGTCGTTCCAGGACATCATGCAGATCAAGCAGAACGCGACCCGGGCGGCGACGCTGGTGCGGCAACTGCTCGCGTTCTCGCGCCGCCAGACCCTGCGGCCGCAGGTGCTCGACCTCGGCGACGCGCTCTCCGATCTCACCATGCTGCTGCGCCGCCTGATCGGCGAGAAGGTCAAGCTCGACCTGGTGCACGGCCGCGATCTCTGGCCGGTGAAGGTCGACGTCTCGCAATTCGAACAGGTGATCGTCAATCTCGCCGTCAACGCCCGCGACGCGATGGCCGATGGCGGCAAGCTGACGGTCAAGACCAGCAACGTCACGACGGATGAAGCCGCGCTGTTGTCCTACAAGGGCATGCCGGCGGCGGACTACGTGCGGATCGACGTTGCCGATACCGGCACCGGCATCCCCGCCGAGATCGTCGACAAGATTTTCGAGCCGTTCTTCTCCACCAAAGAGGTCGGCAAGGGCACCGGCCTCGGGCTCTCGACCGTCTACGGCATCGTCAAGCAGACCGGCGGCTTTGTTTACGTGGATTCGAAAGCGGGGGAGGGCACCACGTTCCGCATCTTCCTGCCGCGGCACCGTCCGGAACTGGAAGCCGCGCCCGAACCGCAGGTTACCAATGGCGCCGCCAAGGAAGCCGTGGCGGAGCCGCCGAAGCCGCAGGCCGATCTGACCGGGCAGGGCACCATCCTGCTGGTGGAAGACGAGGACGGCCTGCGCTCGCTCAACGCGCGCGGTCTTCGTTCGCGCGGCTACAGCGTGATCGAGGCCGCCAACGGCATTGAGGCGATGGAAGCGCTGGAGGAGAAGAACGGCGCGGTCGATCTCGTCGTCTCCGACGTGGTGATGCCGGAAATGGACGGCCCGACGCTGCTCAAGGAAATGCGGCAGCGCAATCCCAACCTCAAGATTATCTTCGTCTCCGGCTATGCCGAAGAGGCCTTCGACAAGAGCCTGCCGGAAAACGAGCAGTTCGCCTTCCTCGCCAAGCCCTTCGCGCTGAGCGCGCTGGTCGCGAAGGTGAAGGAAACGATGACGGCGTCGTAAGGCCTTTCGGTCTTCGGTCCGGATTTCAGGATTTGTTGCGAGGCGGGAACGGCCCTTGTTCCCGACGCTTGGGCCGGAAAACCCGCGCGACCATACATTTGCCGTTCTGAATGGGGTTAAGGTGTCCGCATACGGCACCGACGCTGCTCACGAAGGCATGTTGCATGACCGATCCTGCCACGGTTCCCGAGGCGGCTGACGCCGCGGAAACAGCGTATTTTCTGCGCCGTTTCGCCGACATGATGTCCAACGGGCAAAACGCCGAAAATCTGCTGCGGGCGGCCGATCTGATCGACGGCCTGATGGCGCGCGTTTCCGGCTCCTTCGATGAGGAACAGCTGTGGCGATACAAGTACGAAACCGTGAGCCACCAGAATGACGAGCTGGAAACCGAATGCGAAAGCCTTCGGCATGACGTCGAGCGCCACGTAAAGCTTTCCAGTTTCATCATCACCGAGCGCGATACGCTCAAGACGACGCTGCAGGGGCGGGAGGCGGAGCTGCTCGAGCTCGGCGACACGTTGAAGCGAGCGCAGGAAACCTTGGAGGGTGCACAGGAGGAGGCCGCGACGAAATCGCAGGCGCATGAATCCGCCCTGGCCGAGCTTGGTACGAGCTTCGATCAGGAGCGTGTCGCGCTGAAGGCAAGCCTGGATGCGAGCATCAAGCAAATCGAGCAGCAGCGCAGCGAGCATCTGCGCGAGCGCGACGAGCTCTCGGCAAAGCTGTCGCAGAGCGAGGCCGTCATGGCCGAGTTCAGGCTTGCCTTTGATCGTGAACGTGACGATTGGCAATCCAGGCTGCGAGCACGCGAGGACGAGCTTGCGACGATCCGCGTCGCGACCGCGAACGAACACGAGGAGCTGCAGCAGAGGATCGAGGTGCTCGAGGCCAAGCGGGAGGAGCTTCGATTGGCCTTTGACCGGATCAGTCAGCTCGGCGTTGCAGCCGCCGACCCGCGCGCGGAAGCCCAAGGCGGCTTGCCTCCGGCTCAACCGCCGGACCGGGATTCAGCGCCCGGAGAAAACAGCGCGGTCGTGCCGAAAGAGACCCTGCGCCAGGCGCGGGCGCAATTCGAATTTCTGGCCAAGGAATGTGTTCGCCGCGGCGATGTCGCGACCCAGGCCATGTGCGAGCTCGGGGCCCACACCATGGATCAGGCCCTCGTGGCCGAGGAAACATCGCATCCATCGCCGGTCGGTGAGGTGGCGTTAAGCATCCTCGGGCCGGTCCTTGCACCCGTCCTTCGACCCGTCGCGGCCGATCCCCATCCGACTCGCCAGGTCAGCGCGGAAAGCTTCTGAGTTCCAACGGGTTCAATCGTACAACCGGCCTAATCGTCACATCCCCGCGACTGAGGGCCGCAGCGCTTGTTCCCGTTTACGGCTTCACTTTTAAGCAGCTCTGACCATCTTAGGGGCTGCTTCCCCATGCCGGGGAATTGAGGAAACAGATATGAATTTCTCGCAACGCACGCGCGGAATTGTCCGGGCCTTCGCCATCGTCCTGTCGCTGGCGGTTCCCGCCGCGATGGCCATCACGGCGGCTGACGCCCGGGTGGGCGGCGGCAGCAGTTCCGGTTCGCGGGGATCGAAGACCTATTCGGCTCCGCCCAGCACCACCACGGCGCCCAACGCGGCGCAGCCCATGAACCGTACCTTCAGCCAGCCGGGCGCACCGGCGGCCGCTGGAGCCGCCGCAGGGGCAGCCAAGGGTGGCTTCTTCAGCCGGCCCGGTATGGGCATGATGATGGGCGGTCTCGCCGCAGGCTTCCTCGGCGCCGGCTTGTTCGGCATGCTGTCCGGTGGCGGGTTGGCCGGCGGCCTCGGCGGAATAATGTCGATCATCGGCCTGGTGCTGCAGATCGGCTTGATCCTGATCGTGGTCAAGCTGGCGATGTCGTGGTGGCAGCGCCGCCACACGCCGGCGAACGCTTATGCCAATTCCGGTGCCGGACCTGCCGCGGGTTCAGCCCCGCCGCAGACCGGCTTCGGCTCCGGAATGGGCTTTGGTCTGGGATCGAGCGCCCCCGCACCGCTCGAGATCGGGCCTACCGACTACGAGGCGTTCGAACGGCTGCTTGGCGAAGTCCAGGCCGCATGGTCGAACGAGGACGTCGCGAAACTGCATACGCTCGCAACGCCCGAGATGGTGTCGTACTTCACCAAGGACCTCGAGCAGAACAAGGCCAACAACGACGTCAACAAGACCTCCGACGTCAAGCTGCTGCAGGGCGACCTCGCAGAAGCCTGGCGCGAAGGCCAAACCGATTATGCGAGCGTCGCGATGCGCTTCTCGCTGGTCGACAAGACCTTGGAGCGCGGCACCAACCGTCTGGTCTCGGGCAGCGAGACCCCGATCGAGGCGACGGAAGTCTGGACCTTTGCCCGGCAATCCGGCGGACAATGGGAACTCTCGGCGATCCAGCAGACCAACTGATCTTCTGCTGAACGCTAAAACATACAAGGCGCCGCGGTTAATTCCGCGGCGCCTTTTGCTTTGCCGCCGATTCTTATTTTGACGCGTTTTCTACCGCAGATAAGTTTACGCAATCTGCGCAAACTTGATTGCTATGCGAACCGGTATCCACTTCGCTCGAAAACGCTATGCCTCCGGAATAATGATCGCCGCGGCGTGTTTTTGACGACGTACCAACAAGAAAAAAGGGAGGCTTCGATGAACCTCGTTTCCAGGATGATCTCACCGGCCGCTTTCGTCCTCGCGGCGATCTCGCTTCTCGCCGCGCCGGCGCAGGCGCAATCGGCCGACACCAGCTTCTTCGTGACCAGCAACGGCATCGGCAATGGCGGAAATCTCGGCGGCCTCGCCGGGGCCGATAATCAATGCCAGACCCTGGCGCAGGCGGCCGGCGCTGGCGCAAAAACCTGGCGCGCCTATCTCTCGACGCAGGCCGCCGATGGCAAGCCCGCCGTCAATGCGCGCGACCGCATCGGCAACGGACCGTGGAAGAATTCCAAGGGCACGGTGGTCGCCAAGGATGTCGCCGAACTGCACGGCAGCAACGGTCTCTCCAAACAGACCGCGCTCAGCGAGAAGGGCGATGTCATCAACGGCCGCGGCGATACGCCGAACCGCCATGACGTGCTGACGGGCTCGCAGCCGGACGGAACGGCCTTTGCAGCCGGCGAGGACCGCACCTGCAAGAACTGGACGAGCAGCACGCAGGGGGCCGCGATGGTCGGGCACATCGACCGTGTCGGCCTGCGAGACGACGACGCCTCGAAGTCCTGGAATTCGTCGCATCCGTCGCGCGGACCGGATGGCGGCTGTTCGCAGAACGATCTGAAGAGCACCGGCGGCGACGGCCTGATGTATTGCTTCGCGGTGAACTGACGACGTCATTCCGGAATGGTGCGTTAGCACCATATCGCAGATGCGCAATTGCGCATCGGGGAATCTCGAGATTCCCCGATGTGCAATTGCACATCTGAGGTTCGATGCTTCGCATCGCCCCGGAATGACGGGGGAGGGTTCATGAAGATCATCGACGCGCAGGTTCACATCTGGTCGCAAACCGTGACGCCGACGTCGGGGCTGCATCGCAAGGTCGCGAAGTTCGCGGCCGAGGAAGTCCTGGCCGAGATGGACGAGGCAGGTGTGGATGCCGCGCTGATCCATCCGCCAGCCGGCTGGGATCCCGATTCCAACGCGCTGGCGATCGAGGCGGTTCGGAAATATCCGGACCGCTTTGCCATCATGGGCAATTTTCCGCTCGAAAATCCTGACAACCGCAAGCTGATCCATGGCTGGCGCCAGCAGTCCGGCATGATAGGGCTGCGCTGGCCGCTGCTGCTGGAAGCGCACCAGAAGTGGCTCTACGACGGCTCGCTCGACTGGCTGTGGCCCGCGGCCGAGCAGGAGGGGCTGCCGCTGGCGATGATGGGCGGACTGTTCCTGCCGAAATTTCGCGAGATCGCCGAACGGCATCCCGGCCTGAAGATGATCCTGGATCATTGCGGCCTGAACCGGCACGGGCGCGATGCCGCGGCGTTCGTCCATCTCGATGAGCTGCTCGCGCTGGCGCAATTGCCGAACGTCGCGGTCAAGGCGACCGGTGCGCCGCATTATTCGACCGAGTCCTATCCGTTCCGCAACATCCATGACGGGCTGCATCGTATCTTCGATGCCTATGGGCCGAAGCGGATGTTTTGGGGCACCGACATCACGCGGATGCCCTGCAGCTACCGGCAATGCGTCACGTTCTTCACCGAGGAGCTGCCGTGGCTGAAGGGCGCCGATCTGGAAGACGTGATGGGCCGCGCGCTCTGCGACTGGATCGGCTGGGACTATGCAAGCGTGCGCGGGTAGCGGCGTGGTCTCGTGAGGCCAATGAAGCAAACGTAAACCAGCGCTGATCGGAAAGGACTGCCCCCTTTAGGCGTCAGTCACCTTTCAACCCTAAGCTTTGTGAATGGGAGTAATCACCTGAATAGGCGCCGCCGTGTTGTGGTGGCTGGTCGCAGCCTACCAGATATGCTGCACTGGCGCGGGCGCAGTCACGTCTGGCGCAATCGTCATTGCCCTGTTGATCGCGGTTATCACGCAAGCTCCTTTTTGGATGCTGATCATCACCTTCCTGACAATGGCAGAGTTCGTTTCATCGCGGATTCCCGGCAAATGGAGCGTCGTCGTTTTCACGGCTGTTACCGTGGTCTCCACAACGCTTCTGACGATCGCCCTGCGCCGTTCCTACGGTCCGGAGTCGTTCACATATCGGATCATCGTCTATCCAGCCTTTGCGGTTGCTCTGCTCTATGTTGTCAGGAGCATGTCGCGCCGCGTAACTCCCGCGTGCACCCCGGAAGGCTAGATCGCCTCGTTCAGCAATTGTTAGCGATGTTCGTCAAGGTAAATATTGTTTTCAAGTTGACGCATGGTGTTGCTCGGCTAGATCATTCAAACGGACGAAGTTGCGTGCAACTTCACGAATTTTCTTCAAGCCAACAGGTATAATCATGTCTCGTGTTATTGCCGCCGCCTTCGCCACCGCGCTCGCCGTCGCCGTCATCCCGACCGCCGCTTCCGCCGGCTGTTATTCCTGCTACCAGCCGCAGCCCTGCTGCGGTCAGCAATACGTGCAGCAGGTGGTCCCGGCGGAGTACCGCACCGTGCGGGAAACCGTGATGGTTTCGCCCGGCCGCGTCACCGCGTATCGCACCCCGGCGCGCTATCGCACTGTGATGGTGCCGAAGACCGTGATGGTCTCGCCCGGCCGCGTCCACTATGAACGGTCAGCCCCGCGATACGCCGTCCAGCAGCGCGTTGAAATGGTTGCGCCGGCCCGTGCCTATTATGCGCCGGTCGCGCCGCGTTGCGCCACCTGCGGTTATTGAGCCTCACGCAAGCCGCCATCGCCTGAAGCCGTCGCCCGGTGCGGCGCGACGGGTCCGCGATCGCGGCGCTGTTGCTCGAAGAAGCCATGCCCGGCTTTGAGGCCGCCTTTCAGGCGGCCTTTTTCTTTGACGCCTTGCCGGCGGTCTTCTTTTTTGCAGCCTTCTTTTTGGCAGGCGCTTTGACGGTCTTCTTGGCGGCTTTCTTCTTGGTCGTTTTCTTCTTGGCCAGATAGACACCGACGTTTTTCGACGAATGCCCGGCGGCGGCGACGGCAGCCTTCAGTTTCGCCGGGGTGACCTTGAACTTCTTCGACCAGTAGCGGACTTCGTGGGGTTGGCTGACGGCGATCAGGGCGCGGTCGGCGGCCTTGTGCTTCTGCTCCCCGATATAGGCTTCCACTTTCCTGGCGGAGTGGCCGACCTTCTTGACGGCGGCTTTCAGCTGGGCCGGCGTGATCTTCAATTTCTTCGACCAATAGGCGACTTCGTAAGCTTCGCCCATTGCGATCAGCGCGGCATCGGCACCGCCGCGCTTCTTCTTGTTATCCGCCATCCCATGCTCCTGTCGTGTTGAGGAATTCGGCACCCAGTCGGAACCTAACACGGCCTCCCACCTTCGGACAGATTCGCGCCTGTGGAGAATTCAGGCCGTGCGAAACGCAATTGCGTGGCGATGGGCGTCAGGGCCGGCCGGCATTGTGACGAACGAAATACGGACTGATGTGTTATGGCTGCGAGCAGGGCTCTTGGTACAGGGTCCTTGATACAGGGTCCCTGGAGATGCCGTCGATGCGCTATCAACTGTATTACTGGCCGCATATTCAGGGCCGCGGCGAATACGTCCGGCTTGCGCTGGAAGAAGCCGGCGCGGCCTATATCGACGTGGCGCGAAGCGGCAACGGCACCAGCGCGATGATGAAGATGATGGAGACCGCAAAGGGCACGCCGCCCTTTGCGCCGCCGTTCCTGAAAGCGGGAAACCTCGTGATCGGCCAGACCGCCAACATCCTGCTTTATCTCGGCGCGCGCCATGGGCTGGCGCCGAAGGCGGAAGCGGCAAGGCTGTGGGTGCACCAGCTGCAGCTCACCATTACGGATTTCGTGCTGGAAGTTCACGACACCCATCATCCGCTCGGCCAGTCGCTCTATTACGAGGAGCAGAAGGCGCCCGCCAAAAAGCGCACGGAAGAATTCTGGAAATCACGCGTGCCGAAATATCTGGATTATTTCGAGGAGTTGCTGGCAGCCAATGGCGGCGGCTACGTCACCGGCCGGCGCCTGACCTATGTCGACCTGTCGCTGTTCCAGATCGTGGAGGGGCTGCGCTACGCCTTTCCCAGGCGCATGAAAGCGTTTGAAAAGAACATTCCCGCCCTGGTCGAACTGCATGACCGCGTCGCCGCGCGGCCGAACATCAAGGCCTATCTCGCCAGCGAGCGGCGGATTGCGTTCAATGAGGACGGGATATTCCGGCGCTACAAGGCGCTGGATGTGTGACGCTGTCATTCCGGGGCGATGCGAAAGCATCGAACTACGGTGCGCAATTGCGCACCTGAGAATCTCGAGATTCCCCGATGTGCAATTGCACATCTCAGGTTCGCGCTAACGCGCGCCCCGGAATGACGGCTTCTACCTGCTCCTCCCATCGATCGGCGTCATCGTCAGCTTCGATAGCTCGATGCCGTCGATGCAGCTCACGTTGAGCGCCACCACTTCGCTGCCATCAGGCCTGGTGCCGCGCGCAAAGACGTCGACGCCGCAATCGATGCAGAGCTGGTGGCGGATCGCGTGCTTGTTGAAGAGATATTCGCGTAGATTGTCCTCGCCGGCGCGGAGCTGAAAGCTCTTCGGCGCCAGGAACGTGATATGCAGGCCCTTCTTGGTGCAGATCGAGCAATTGCAGGCGGTCACCATCGCCAGGTCGGTGGTGCATTCGAACCGAACTTGGCCGCAATGGCAGCCGCCCGTATAGGTCTTGCTTTCAGGCATGTGTCCCTCACCAGATTCCCGGAATCAGACGATAGCGCACGCGCGCGGCGTAGTCAGCATAGCCCGGCAGGCCCGCGATCAGCGTGCGCTCCTCAATACCGGCGCGTACCGCGAACAGGATGGCGAACAGCGGCGCCAGCGCCACGCCCCACCAGGATCCCAACAGCAGCGGCACTCCGACGAAAAACAGCATGATGCTACTGTACATGGGATGGCGGACAAAGGCGTACGGACCCGTCGAGATCACATGATGGTCGCGCGCGGCCTGTACCTTGATCACGGGGGCCGCGAACGTGTTTTCGCGAAACACCCACATGATGAAGGCTGTCGAGAGCAGGTACATGGCAAGGCCCAGCACCTGCAGGGCCAGGGGGACGTGGGAGGCCTGCATGCGCCGGTCCAGTCCCATCGCGACGAACCAGATCAACCCCGTGGCGGCGAACACCAGCATGAACTTCTTGTCGGCGGCCGGCTGTTCCTCGCGTGCCGTCAGCCGCATCCGCTCGGCGAGCAGCGCGGGATCGGTTTTCGCAAGCCACAGGCCGCAGGCCGGGCCGAGCACCGCGGAGGTCGCAAGGCACGCCCACGCGCCGGGCCAATGCAGCGTGCCGGCGGAGGCAAACAGTAGCGCACCCATCCCGACGACGAAGAAAGTGTTCTGCAGCAACAGCTTCGCGATCATGCGTATCCCCATTGCCTGGGGCATCATGATCGCGTGATTTTTGGCAAACTTGCGGCGTTTGGCCCGACAAGGCCAGGGCGAGCAGTCTCTATGCGAACTGGTCGATCCGCGTTCCCTGTCCAGGCGGCAGGGCGGCAAGCAGCGTCGGCTTCGGCAGGCGCGTGCCGTCGGCGGCGGCGCCGTTTTGTACGTCGGCGGGCTTTAAATCTGGCTTGGGCGCGGCTTCGGGCGGCTTGATCTGCACCGGCGCGGACACAGCAGAGATATCCATCGGCATCATCCTTTTCGTTGCCTCCGACACTGGAGGCATTGAAGCGAACGATGTGTGAATCCCGGCCGGTGATCCCGCCCGATGGTGAACGGGGCGCTCGAAAATTCATTAGAATGCCGCGGATTCCGCAGGGGGGGCCGCTACTCGTCCTTGCCGCGGGTGACCGCAATCGAGGCCTCGGTCTTGGTCCGCGTGCATTCCATGTTGAGCCGGCGGAAGCGCATCGAGACCTTGTCGCCGCGCAGGATGCCCATCCGCTTCATGCAGCGCGTCGAGCCGGTCACGACGTCGGGCTTCGGAATGGTGAAGACGAGCGCGCCGGCTCTCGCGACCATGTCGAGAAATTCCGGTTTGAATTTCCGGTCGGTCTTCGCATAGAGCTCGAGCGAGTAGCTCTTGCCGCGGCAGCCGATCGAGAGTTCCTTCGCGGAGGGGTGCGTCAGATAGACGATGTTGGCGGCCTTGAAGTTGACCTTGATCCCGTCGACCTGGCTGGCGAGTTGCTTGGCGACGTCGTCGCAGCGGTCGGCGCGGGCCGGCGAGGGTGAGGAAGCGGCCAGCGCCAGCGCGGCCGCGACCAGGACCGATCGGCGAAACTGTCGTCGTGATGTCATTTGTAAATGCCCCTCTGGGCCCCATTGAAGCTTGCGCGGCTGCTTCCTGCAAGAGGCCTATTCGAATGTCAATCAGAAGCCGCGCATCATCATTGCGTTAAAGAACGCCGTCGTGGTGAACAGGTTGAGCAGGGTCGGCGTGCTGACCAGCGCCGTGGCAGCCCCGAGCCGCTGGTCGCGCGCGGCACAGGCGATGGCAAAGGCGGCCATCAGAGGGAACAGGATGATCTGCACCGATGTTTCCAGCGCCGCGTAAGGGCCGTTGAAAGCGAGCCCGTGCCTGATCACCGAGGGCATGTAGCTCAGCCAGGTCATGAGCATGACCGCGCCGAGCGCCATGACCGCGTGGCGCACGTAACCGATGGCCGCGAACAGCAGCGCCGACAGCGCCAGCACCGGATGGACGGCAAGATGCAGCTTGATGATGGCCGCGCCGATGCCGGGACCCGGGATTTTCGACATATCGTCCAGCAGCGTCGGCGCGCTCGACATGCCCCAGTAGAGCTCCAGCAGCGCGATCACAGACAGCGCGATGCGCAGGCCGATCCGGCGCGGCGCGGGCGCGGCAGGCGCGATCCCGTCCGCAGGGGCAGCCGCGCGCATCTCGGCCGTGGTCATTGGTGTCCCCATCATCTTGCCGGCGTTGTGCATCAGGTCCCGCGCATGGCGAGGCCGATGGCAATCGCAATCACGGCGGCGATGTTGAACAACGTGGGAATGCTGACCAGCGCGGTGGCAACGAGCAGCCGACGGTTGCGCGCGGCAAGGCCGATCGCGCCAACAGCCGCTAGCGGAAACGCGATGATCTGCGCAGGGGACCAGATCGCGCCGAGGCCGACAGCATCTATTCCTAAGGACACCGCGGTTGGCATGTATTTCAGCCAGGTCACGATGATGACAGCCCCGAGCATGACAATCGCAGGCCGCACGCGCCCGGTTGCGGCGAACAGCAATGCCGTCAGCGCCAGTAACGGGTGGATTGCGCTGGCCGCGCCACTGATAGCTGGCACCACAAGGTCCGGATCACCGAAGATCCCCCATGCCATCGACAGGCCTTCGAAGACTTCGAGCACCGCGATGATGATCAGCGCGATGCTCAGGCCGGACAGGCCCGCGGTGGACGGGACCGGGGGAGGGGCGGGCTTGGTATCGGTCGACACTGCGATGGGAACAGTAGTCATTCTCGATTTCGCTTGCTGATGGCCATTCGGGAACCTTCCTTTTGTGTCAAAAGTGCTTAGAACGGTTCAAATGCCGGGGTGTCCCGTGGACGCTTCCGCCCCCAAAAACCTTGCGAGCCAGCCCATGAACGCCCCGACCGCCTTTCCCGACCAAAAGCCCGTCCCGCCCTACAAGCACACGCCGCTGTTTCCGCTGGGCGCGGACACCACGCCCTACAAGAAGATCACGGCCGAGGGCGTGCGGGTCGAGAAGGTGCTCGGCAAGGACATGCTGGTGGTGTCGCGCGAGGCGCTGCGGGCGCTCTCCGAGGCCGCCTTCGGCGACATCAACCACTATCTGCGCCCCGGCCATCTGAAGCAGCTGGCCAACATCCTCGAGGACAAGGAAGCCAGCGACAACGACAAGTTCGTCGCGTTCGATTTCCTGAAGAATGCCAACATCGCCGCCGGCGGCGTGCTGCCGATGTGCCAGGACACCGGCACCGCGATCATCATGGGCAAGAAGGGCGCCCGCGTGATCACCGACGGCGACGACGAGGCCGCGCTCTCGGAAGGCGCGCGCGACGCCTACCTGCGCCGTAACCTGCGCTATTCGCAGGTGGCGCCGATCTCGATGTATGAGGAAAAGAACACCGCCAACAACATGCCGGCGCAGTGCGAGATCTATGCCGAGGGCGATGACGCCTACAAGTTCATGTTCATGGCCAAGGGCGGCGGTTCCGCCAACAAGAGTTTTCTGTTCCAGGCGACGCCGTCGGTGCTGACGAAAGATCGCCTGCTGGCGTTCCTGAAGGAGAAGGTTTTGACCCTCGGGACGGCGGCGTGCCCGCCCTATCATCTGGCGATCGTGATCGGCGGCACCTCGGCCGAGCTTTGCATGAAGACGGTGAAGCTGGCGTCCGCGCGCTATCTCGATGCGCTGCCCACCCATGGATCGGCCGATGGCAACGCCTTCCGCGATCTGGAGATGGAGCAGGAAATTTTGAAGATGACGCAGTCGCTCGGCGTCGGCGCGCAGTTCGGCGGCAAGTATTTCTGCCACGACGTGCGCGTGATCCGGATGCCGCGTCACGGCGCGTCGCTGCCCATTGGTCTCGGCGTGTCCTGTTCGGCCGACCGCCAGGTGCTCGGCAAGATTACGAAAGACGGCGTCTATCTCGAGGAGCTTGAGCACAACCCCGCGCAGTATTTGCCGGCGGTCGAGCAAGCGCTCGGCGGCGAGGTGGTAAAAATCGATCTCAACCAGCCGATGAAGGATATTCTGGCGACGCTTTCAAAGCATCCGATCAAGACGCGGGTCTCGATGACCGGCACGATGATCGTCGCGCGCGATTCCGCCCACGCCAAATTGCGCGAGCGGCTGGAGAAGGGCGAGCCGCTGCCGGATTACTTCAAGAACCATCCGGTCTATTACGCCGGTCCCGCCAAGACGCCCGACGGCTACGCCTCCGGCGCGTTCGGTCCGACCACCGCGGGACGCATGGATTCCTTTGTCGACCAGTTCCAGGCCGCGGGTGGATCGATGGTGATGGTCGCCAAGGGCAACCGCGCAGTCGCGGTGCGCGAGGCCTGCAAGAAGCACGGCGGTTTCTATCTCGGCTCGATCGGCGGCGCCGCGGCCAACCTCGCCGAGCACTGCATCAAGAAGGTCGAGGTCGTGGAATATCCCGAACTCGGCATGGAAGCGATCTGGCGCATCGAGGTGGTGGATTTCCCGGCCTTCATCATCATCGACGACAAGGGCAATGATTTCTTCAAGGAATTGAATTTGGGGTGAGGGAGCAGCCGCGGCCTCTATTTCTTCCCGTCGAGCTCGCGCATCTTCCGCTCGATAAATTCGCGCGGAGACATCGGTCGCTTCTCTTCACGAGCTTTCGGCTGATCGGAAGGCGCCCCGGTATTAGTGAGCTGGTCAATTTGCTTCCGAAGCCGCGCCGCCCGGGCAATGCTTTCCGGAGATGGTTCGTTTGGCATGGTTCCAACCCTCGTGTTCGGCCGCCAGCCATAACATAATGCGCTTTGCAGCGGATTAAAGATGGATGGCAGCCGTTTTGAGGGCTGGTCGGAACCATACCGTTCGCTAGTCGCCGCTCACACGGCGAGCCCGGCGTACTGGCGTGTTTGGCGCGGTCGGCGGTCGGGCTTGACCGACAAGATTGTCTATTTGCGTCCGCCACATGGCAGCCTTCGACGTCGTTGACCGCTTCGCCACAGCGCTGGTTAGTCCAGCGGCGCTGGCCATGGCGCGGCCGGGCGACAGGGCCTTGGCTGTCTCGGCCGAGGTGATGCGGTCGATCTGTGATCGCAGGCTGCCGGAGGTGGCATCGATGGGGCCGATGTCGCGGAACGTCGGCGCGGCTCCACCGAACCAGGTTTCCTGCCACCAATGGCCGGTTGTCGAATCCACCCACGACAAATATCCGCCCTTGAGTACTTGCCGGGGCTCAGTGATCGCTCCGGTGAACGAGTAACGCACCCCGGGCGACGCGAGCGGGTCAAAGTAGCGAGGGGTATAGAAATCCGAAACCAGAATGCCATTGGCGGTGTAGGCAAACTCCGCAGCTTCCGAAGGGTCGCTCACCTCGACGAGGAAACTAACACGACCTTGGCCCTCCTTCGGTGAGTCCCCGGCTATCAGTCGATCCCCGTACGGATCGACCAGCATTTCCAGGGTTTCGTGTGAAGCCGTGAGCGACCAAACGTCCAGATCGGTTGACGAACTGATCAAGGCAAAGGGCTGGCGATCGTTGTCCAGATGAATGCCGGCGGCGCCCGAGAACCCAATATCGTCCTTGACGATCATCGGCCAGTAGCCGAGCGGAACATCTTCCAGCTTTTCGAATGCATCGACGGTCGCGGAAATATTCCAGACCGGCGCCAGATCACGGCTCGCCTGCTTTTGCAGCGCGGCGGCAACCCGCATCAAATTTCCAATTCCTACGTCCTTTGATTCCGATACTAGCGCCAGCTGCTGAATGATTGCGTCCATCTTGAGCCTCCACAATACACTGGGCCTGAGGTAATAATGATTGTATATGATGGTACTATACATCGTAAAGTTGAAATGCGGCACCAATCGTCGGGTCGACGACACGGTAGACATCGAGGATTTGGATCCAGGGTGAAGCCCGGACATACTATTGAGGCGACCTTGCCGCGAACGCTAGCGTCAGCGCCGCCTCTCGCTACCCACCCCTCAACTGCAATTGGTGACCTGGCTGGAGCACAGGCTGCGCCACCAGCCGCGCACGCCGTCCTGGCTTTCGACGAGGCCCCAATAGCCGCTGCAGGCGAGCAGGCGCTTCGGGCCGCCGTCGGTGTCGAGGGGGCCGCCGAGCTTGCGCTGCGCCGGCGTCCACTTCGCATCGGCGAACGGCGCCTGGAATAATCCGCCCATCCGCGTGCCGCCATTGGCGTAGTTTGCGCCGACCTTGTTCGCGGCAACCCAGCCGCGCCCCGAATAGGGTTTTGGCGCGTTGCGCGGATATTTCTTTTCGTCCTCATATTCCTTGCCGGGCGGCGTCGCGCCCTCGATCAGGAACCAGCCGTCCTTGAATCCGATGACGCGGAATTCGGTCAGCCAGCCGTCTTCGGGTGTGTTCTCACTGCCAGCCATCTTCAGGCGATAGGGCGGCGGCAGCGTGCCGAGCACGCGCGATTTCACCGAAGGCTCGGCGCGGACGTTGAGGCCCTTGGGATCGCGATCTTCCGACCAGGCGCCGAGATTGCAGGGCTCGGTACCATCAGGCAGCGCCGCGCGTTTGGCCGCGAGTTCGGCGTGCGATTTTGCGAACTCGCTTTCCTGGCCGTCGGGATCGGTCATCGTGGTGTCGCGCTTGCCGCGCGTGGCGTCGCTGCGCGGCTTCAATTCCGCCGACAGCGCACGCCGCTCATCCTTGTCGAGCTTGATGACGAGCACCTGGCGGGCTGCGAACACGCTGGCAGGGGACTTGGGGTCGTTCGCGCCTGCCGGATAGACCGCGAGGTATCCGGTCATATCAGTGGTGCGGTAGGCTTCGCCCGCGACATAGCCCGCTGGCACCAAAGCGAGCGCGCTGGCGCGCCATGCCGGCTCGGGCTCGGGCGCGGATTGTGCGATCGCCGCCGTCACCAGGGAGGCGACGACGGCGATTGAAAGCAGTGCGGTCTTTTGCATGGATCGAACAACGAGGGAGCGAAGCTGCTCCGTCCGTATCAGGCCCGGGTGCCCGTGAACGGAAAACTGCCCATCGGGCCGATGCCCATTTCGCCGGACATGCTGTCGCCGGAAACTTTTCCGGTGAAGGCGAGCGTCAGCGGCATCGGGTTGGTGATGGAGATCTTCCAGGCGACGTCGTCGCCATTGGCGGTGCCGTCGAAGATGTCGCCGGAATTGCCGTCGGCGCCTTGCGTGCCCGTCAGCGTGCCGCCGGAATTCTTCAACGTCAGCGTCGCCTTGCGCTCGCCCATCGGCGTGGTCATGACGATATCCCAGTTTCCGTCCACGGCCATCTTGGTCTCCCCAATACATTTCCCAGCAACCGGAATGGTTCTGAGTTCTCCCGGCGGCGGTATAACCCATCTTGCCGCGCAAGCCCAACCCTGTAGCCTTCCTTTTGACGCGTTTTCTTGACGCGAACCGGTATCCACTTCGCTTGAAAACGCTTTGCCTACGGTACTTACGCGCGGGCGGCCGCGCGCAGGCGGCTGCCGACCAGGACGCGGAACGCGACATATTGCACGGCGAACAGAGCAATCTTGGCCCCGATCAGGACGACGGTCACATAGAACGTCCACAGCTTCATGTCGCCGGTCATCGCGACGCCGATGGTGCCGGCGGCGAGCACGAAGCACAGCGCGGCCCAGACGTAGCCAGCGACGGTGACATATTCCGGAATGGTCTGGGTCACGATCGGCGGCATATAGCGCAGCATCCAGCCGCGCTTGAGCATGATGATTCCGATCGCAAAATGCCCGATCGCGGGTTTCGCCAGCACGAAGCGCGGGTCGTGAGTCAGCAGCGTGGCGCCGCCGAGCACGATCACGAGCCCAAGGCTGGCCCAGGTCATGTAGCCGAGTTCCTTGCCCTTGATGCGGGAGTAGATCACCTGGCCGATGGCGCCTGCGATCGCGACGCCGGTCGCCAGCAACACGTTGTCGGTCGCGAGATAGATCGCGATGAACACGATGGTGGAGAAAAAGTCGGCGCCTAATCTTGCGAATACGTCTTTCATCGCGCTGCTTTCTGTTGAATGCGGTGGCTCGGAGAGATCGATATCTTAGTGCGTGCCGGGCAAAGCGTTGGCGGGCGGGGTGCCATACTTCGCCTTGCAGTATTCGGGATACCATTTGGTGAAATAGGCCGCGCTGTTGCGTGCGGCAAACGCGACCAGCAGTCCCGCCCACAGTGGCAGGCCCGGCACATAGATCAGCGCGGCATTGCCGGCCATCATCAACACCATCGCGCCGGTCCATGCCCAGGTGATGATATAGTTCGCCTTGATGAAGCCGGGCAGCTTCGCGGTCTTGGCATCGACCACCTCAAGCGCATATTGCAGCGTGAAGGGTTTGCCAGCGATGATCGAGCCCAGCGTGACCAGGAACATGCCGGCATCGACCGCGAGCTTGACGCCGGAGACGCTGAGGTCAGGATCGATCTCGGTGACGTAACCGCCGATCGCGGTAAAGACCACGACGGAGCCCACGCCCAGGATCTTCAGCGAGCGGCCGCGAACCATGTCGTAGGCGATCGCCGGGAGGCAAATCGCGGCAGCGCCGAACAGGGCGACGTCGGCCGAAGTCACCAGCATCAGCAGGGCGAAGGCACCGTAGGGGGCGAGGATCAGGAGGATCGTCATGGCAGCCTCTCCGGCTTTATCTTTACATCGTAAAGATACCGTAGGGGTAAGGGCGGGAGGCGTCAAGGAAAATCTTTACAGTGTCAAAATAAATGAATTGTAGCGAAATAGTCAATTAATACAGTTAGTTGTGCGGAATTGAGCGAGGACTATAACGGCCAGAAGCGCGCCAGCGCAAGAAGCGCGGCTGCGAGCAGCACAAGCAGGGTAAGCAGAATGCCGCCGACCCGGCAGATCTGAAACTGCAAGGTGCGTGGGCCGACATACATGCCGAGCGGATGCAGCAGCCGCGCCACCAGCAGCATTCCCATCAGCAGGTGCACCCGCGCGGTCGGCATACCAGACATTTCCAGCAGCGCGACCAGCAACACGATAACAGGGACATATTCGGCAAAATTGCCATGCGCGCGAATGGCGCTGCGCAGCTTGATGTTGTCGCCGTCGCCGAACACGATGCGATGCCCCCGCCGCAGGCGCGAGACCTGCAGGCCGAGCACGAGATACAGCAGCGCGAGAAGGGCGAGATAGAAGCCGGTGATCGTGGGTATGTGCATGTGTGGGTCCCCCGAGACGACTCATAGCGTCATTCCCCGACGCGCAATAGCGCATCTGAGGGCGCGCGTTAGCGCGAACCCGGAATCTCGAGATTATCGTATTCTATCATCTCTAGATTCCGGGTTCATCGCTGCGCGATGCCCTCAGATGCGCAGTTGCGCATCGGGGAATGACGGGAGGACCCTCAGGTCGCACTCACCCAATTGCCATGGAAACCATCGGGCACGCGATGACCGAGATGCACCAGCGCCACCGGTCCGGCTTCGACATCTTGCGCGTTGAACACCGCAAGGTCGCTGCGGTTTTCCCGCGCGCGCCAGACGGCGGCGAGCAGCCAGCCATCGCCCTCGGCGGCGTCTTCGCCGCGCTCGACGAACACGGCTTCGGAAATGGTGTCGCTGGCGGGCAGGTGATATTTGCCGAGCCGCTTGCCACGGCCGTCGACATGCACGATGCCGGACAGCGCGCCGAACATCGGCAGGTCAGGATTGGCGCAGGCGTACCAGCCGTGGTTGCTGGCAAGGCCCGCGCGCCGATCGTCGATGCGCGGGAATTCGCCGGTGAGATCGTCGAGATAGGTTTGCGTGAAGCGGTCGGTATTCCCCGAGAGATCGAAGGTCCAGCGGCAATAGCGAGCGCGCGATTTTTCGGGGTCCGTCGGCGAGCCGTCGGGGTGGGTGAACAGTGGCGCTTCCTCGAACTGCATCACGTCGGCGACGATGCGGCCGCCTTCCTCCCACGCGTTCATGACGTGGAACACGTAGCAGCTCTCGGCGCGGAACCAGACGATGTCTTTCGCCGAGCCGGTGCGCTTCATGACGCCGACATAGGCGCCTTTCTCCGGCTCCCAGGCGTAAGGCGGCTTGCCGCGCATTGCCCGCTCCATGCTGCCGGTGATCGGCAGGATCGGAAACAACATGTGGTTTTCGGTGACGATGAAGTCGTGCACCATGCTGGCATAAGGCGCTTCGAAGCGATCGAACCGCGTCACCACGCCTGAGGCGTTGACCGATCCGAACGAGAGGGCAGGGGTCAGCGGCCCCGCGGCGTTGTAGCCGAAGAAAACCATCTCGCCGGTGACGGGGTCGATCTTGGGATGCGCCGTAAAGGGGCCTGCGATCGCGCCCTTGTAGTCGCAATAGCCCATACGCTCCAGGGTGCCCGGTTCGATCTCGGTCGGCATATGGCCTTCTTCCAGCGCCAGCAGGCGGCCGCCGTGGAAGATGATGTTGGTGTTGGCGACGCCGCCGTCATTGGTGACATCGGCGGGCGCTCCCGGCAGCTTGCGGCCGAAGCCGCCGAACAACGCGCGGCCGGCATCATGCTCGGCCTGCCATTTGGGGGTGCGGACCCAGCGGTTGCGATAGCTGGCGCGGCCGTTCTCGAGATGGAAGGCGTGCAGCATGCCGTCGCCGACGAACCAATGCGCGCCGGGCGCTTCGAATTGCGGGTTGGGGCCGTTGCGATAAAGCGTGCCGTTGAGCTCGCGCGGCAATTCGCCGGTCACCTTCAGGAACGGTGCGTCGCATTCCATCGGTATAGGCGCCAGATTGGTCCGCGCCGCGTTGGTCGCCACTTGATCGAGCATCGTCGCTTCCTCCCGGTTTGATCTTTACAACGTAAAGATATGACTACAGGGCATGCCAGCCATCGTCAAGCAAAATCTTTACAGTGTAAAAATTGCGGCTATAAGGATTCGCAAGGGGTTCAAATGGCCAAAACATCGAGAGAAAGCAAAGTCGTTCGCACCGTCGCGCGGACCCGCAAACCGGCGAGGGCGGCTGCCGAACGGCCCGCCGTGCGGCGGCGCAAATCACCGGGCGATACCCCCTACCATCATGGCGACCTGCGCGAGGCCCTTCTGCAGGCAGCCGAGCGGGTGCTGGAGCGCGACGGACTGGCGGGGCTGACGCTGCGCGCGGTGGCGCGCGAGGCCGGCGTGTCGCATGCCGCACCGACCCATCATTTCGGCGATCTCACCGGCCTTGTCAGCGAACTCGCGGCGATCGGCTTTCGGATGTTCAACGAAGCCATGACCGCCGCCGGCAACAGCGAGACGCTGCCGATCATGAAGGGGCTGGCGAGCGCCAAAGCCTACGTCGCCTACGCGCAGGCGCATCCCGGTATGTACGGCGTGATGTTCCGCAGCGCACGGCTGGATTATTCGCGTCCCTCGCTGCATGAGGCTTCCGATGCCGCGTTCGCAGGGCTGACCCGCGGTGTCGGCGCCAGCCGGCACGAGCAGATTCCACAGGATGGAATCTCGCTGGATCAGGCCGCCGCCATCGCACGCGCGTGGTCGCTGGTGCATGGTTTTACCACGCTGCTGCTTGACGGCCGGCTCACGGGCATTCTGGAGCGGTTGCCCGAGGGTACGTCCGCCGACCAGCTGCTGGACGCGATGCTGCGCGGGGCCGTGCCCCGGCCGCCGGGGGCCTAGGTGGCAGCATACCAGCTATCGGGCATGTGACTTCCGCGTGACTTCCCGCAGGTCGGCGCTCTATAAGGTGCGGCTTAAATCGTTTCTAATATCGACCGAACGAGCCCCGCCGGGAAGGAACTAGCCGTGACAGACTCCAAAGCCGTCCTCATCGATCGTCATCCCGGCCGCACGGCCCAGACCATCGGGATCGCGCGCGTACTTGGCGCCGATCAGGACCTGATCCACGAGCCGTCGGTCGGCGTGGTCGGCACCAAGGGCGACAGCCAGTGCTACATGGGGGTGATGGCGAAGGTCGATGCGATCCACGCCAGCCTCAAGAGCCATGTCGGCAAGGGCGCCGGCCAGATGAAGCTGCGCCTGGTCCAGCCGGAATACACCATCGCCACCTCGGACGGCATCCGCAACGGGACGCGCGAAATGCGCTACTCGCTGATCGGGCGTGAAATTACCCACGATGCGCTGTGCGAACATCTGGAGGCCACTGGGCTCCTCGGCACCATCGCCGTCGTCGCCTGCGACAAGCCGCCGGTCGGCACGCTGGCCGCGCTGCTCGAGCACAATCAGCCCGCGATCATCATGTCCGACGGCGCGATCCATCCCGGCACCGATCCGAACACCGGCGAGAAGCTCGACATCGTCAGCGCCTACCAGGTCGCCGGCAACCCTGATGCGGAATACCGCCACCACATCGCCTGCCATGCCTGTCCCGGCTACGGCAGCTGCGGCGGCATGTTCACCTACAACACCATGCAGACCTTCATCGGCGTCGTCGGCATGCAGCCGCTGCACATGGTGGCGCCGCCGTCCGACGATCCCCGCCGCCTCAAGGAGTTTCCGGACCAGCTCGTCGGCTACCTCGCGCAGATGATCGCGAAGGGCCTCAAGCCGCGCGACATCGTGGTCCGCGACTCGATCCGCAACGCCGTGATTGTCGCGATGGCGATCGGCGGCTCCACCAACGTCACGCTGCATGCGCCGGAGATCGCGCGCGCCGCAGGCTTCGCGGACTTCTGGAAAGAGGTGATGACGCCGGCCGAGTTCAATCATCTGTCGCAATACGTCGTGCCTGTCCTCACCGACGCCCGGCCGTACGGCAAATATTCGATGGTCGATATCGACCGCGTCGGCGGCGTGCAGGTGATCGTGCGCGAACTGCTGGAGGCTGGACTGCTCAATGGCGACGTAATGACCTGCACCGGCGAAACGCTGGCCGAGCAGGTCAAGCGGCTCGGCACCAAACCCGCCGACGGCACTGTCATCTACACCGTCGCCAAGCCCTACAAGCCGACCGGCGGCCTGCGCGTTCTCGGCGGCAATCTGTCGCCGGAATTCTCGGCGATCCTGAAGCTTGCCGGCGTCGAAGGCGGGCTGGAAAACAATCTGTTCCGCGGCCGAGCGCGCGTGTTCGAAGGCGAGCAGGGCCTGCTTGCGGCGCTCGACAAGCATCCCGAGCGCTTTGAGAACAACGACATGATCATCGTACGCTACGAGGGTCCGAGCGGCGCGCCCGGCATGCCGGAAATGCTCGATCCCACCTCGCGCATCACCACGCTGTGCCGCGAGCGCGGCATCGTGGTGGCGCTGATGACCGACGCGCGGTTCTCTGGCGGATCGGTCGGCCTCGTCATCGGCCATGTCGGCCCCGAAGCCGGCCTCGGCGGCCCCATCGCCTTCGTCGAGGACGGCGACGAGATCATCGCCGATCTCAACAAGAACGAACTCAACTGCACGGCGCTTGCGGATCCTGCCGTTCTGAAGGCGCGCAAGGCCGCCTGGGACAAGGTCGTGGCGGCCAACGGCGGCCTGCACCCGAACTGCGGCGTCGCCGACACCCGCCTGTTGCACCGCGCGCGGCTTTCTGCCGTGCCGGCCACCCGCGGCGGCGGCCTGCATCCCAATCGCGAGGTCTGGGTGCGTTACCCCCGTGAAGCCACACGCTCGGGCTTCGTGCCGAAGAACAAGCACCGGCCGGAGGCGGAGAAGGCGTTTTAGGAAGCGGCCGATTGGATGTGCTGGAAGCCGCGCCCTCTGGGGCGCGGAAGGCGCTCAACCTATTCTATTGAGAGTGCCTCGGATGCTCGTGAACATCTCGCCGATATTCTTCCGCATCGAATCGAGCTTCTGAAAATCTTCGAAGATCCTGGAAATTCTCGCGTCGAGCTCGGTCTTGTTGGTGGCGATCGCGTCCACGCGCGAGGCCAGCCCTTCATCGCCCTTCAGTTCGATCTCGCCAAGCGTCTTGCTCAGGATCGCGTGACCGATATTCACTTCAGCGATCAACGCCTCGATCCCGTAGACCGGTCCCTGCAGCGGCGCCAGTCCGGCCTGCGACGTCGCCAGTTCCTCCTTGAACTGACCCAGCGTCGCCGAAAAATCCTGCAAGCTCCGGAGACGCAATCGGCAGTCGACGATGAATTCGTTCAGCGCGTTCTGGCGGTCGAGCAGGCTGGCGCCGCTGGAATCCGTCTCAATCGCCGCAAGTGAGCGCTCCAGATGCGTCCGACGTTCCCTGAGCTCTTCCAGGTCAAGGCGAATAGCGTCCAGAATATGGAGGCAATCATCAACGTGCGCGACCCGCTGCTCGATCTCGACCTTGTTCTTCGAGAGGCTCTCGACCCGCAGGCTGAGCTTTTCATCCCCGCTGGATTCGAGTTCATCCAGCATCCTGGTCAACTGGTCGCCGGATGAGCGCAGCTCGGTAATGAGGGCGTTGATCCCCGTTTCCGGCGTGCGCACGGGTACAAGCTCTGCGTGGGTCTTGGCCAGTTCTTCCTTGAAGCGGTTGAGCGTCGCCAGTGACTGCTGCAGCACACCGTGACGGTCGTGAATCGCTGATACGCTTTGGTCCAGTTCGTTGACGCGATCGCCGAGGTTTTTCTTGTTGTCGTCGGTCTCCAGCTCAGTGAGCCACCGCTCGAGCTGACGCAGCCGGTCCTTCAATTCGCTGAATACAGGCTCGGCAACGCGCCGCTTTTCCGATACGACGCCGACCGTCTCCCGAAGGGCCTGCTGGCGGCGCCGGATTTCTTCAAGCCGCTCATGGAGATCAACGGAATCGTACCGGCTCTGCTGTTCGGCTATCCGTTTTTCAGTGTCCGCGAGCGTCGTCTGAAGCGATACGATGGCTTCTTCGGGGTCACTCTTGGCGAGATGCTGGACCGACGAGTCGAATCCAGCTTGCGCATCATGCGCGGCCAGAACCCCTTGTCGCAGGCCCCTCAGACGATCCCGCAATAACTTGTTCTGGCGTGCCAGGCCGTAGGCTTGCCAGACGGATGAGCCGATCAGCGACAAGGTGGTCAGCATGATGGCGCCGAGCGCGAACCGCTGGGGACCTGGCAACGCCGCTAGCTGAACCGATATTTGGGCTGGATCGAGTCCCAATGTCGCGCCTGCAAAAAACGCGCAAGCGCTGAACAGCACTATCCAGGCGATGATCGGAAACCACATACCGCGATCTAATCAAACTGTGTCGTAATCGATTGAAGGGATATTTCTTTGGGGCGAACCGGGTTGGATGCCCGTTTCCGCAAATCTACGTCCCCCTTTTGGTCGGGAACCATAACGGCTTTTAAGGTCGGGCGGTAGTCTTACGGCGCCGGCACACGCGACTTGGCGCCGCAACCCGGGCGCGTCCATGGAGAGAAGGCCGGTAGGGTCGCGTGTCCGAACGGCGCCAGGCGCCAGACGTCATCCACTAGCGCTTCGCCATGCTTACGGCGCGGCCGGTCTCGCCGATTACCTTCACTTCATCCTTGCCGCAGGTGAAGCTGCGCGCGACCTCGTCTGCGGCCTTGCGGGCGAGTTCGTTGGGATTTGGGTTGGCCTGTGCATCGATATAGGCGACGTGGCAGACGGCGCCGGGCGGCAGCCTGGTCACCGCCAGCATCGGCTTGGCGGTGGGGCGGCCTTCCTTGTCCGGATCGCTGTTGTCGGCGATGTGCCAGCGCTGGATGATCGCGAACGGCTTGCCGTCCATCGCCCGCCATTCGACGGTGTGGGTGGTCGAGTTGAACGGGCCGAACCAGCCTTGCGCGGCCGGCTCCTTGGCCGCCGCGGCGCGGTTGCGGCCGACCGAGACGGTTTCGCGTAAGTCGCCTTCGCTGATCAGCACCACCAGGCCCGCTGTGCCCTGGCAGACCCGCGTCGTGCTGCCGTCGAGTTCGCTGGGCTTGCCGATCATGCGGCAATCCTTCGGCGCCGTGGACGTATAGCTGCTGCTGAATGTCTGGGCATTTGCGGGTGAAAACAGGCCAAGCACGGCGCATGCCGCACCGGCCAATGCCGTCAAATGCAGATTGCGGAGGCGTTTCATCCCTTGGCGTCCCTTGCCGCCCCCTTGAGGTCCCCTGGGCCATCCCCGGCCTTTGGGGAACCATGACATTCTGACGTGTGCAATCTGGGGAAGGTTCAAGGAAGCCAAGCGAAATACCTGACATCGGCGCGGAATCGTCCTAGAAGAGCAGCTTCGCCGTTCCTTTCACTCACCAGCGTGTCAGTAATTCAATCGTCATGGCTACCGTATCTCCGAACAAACCCTTCCGCGTCGGCCGCTCCCGCACCGGGCTTGGCCTCTTCGCCACCAAGCCGATCAAAAAGGGCGCCAAGATCGTCCGCTATTTTGGCCCGCTACTGGATTCGAAGAAGAAAAAAGACGACGCGATCGAGAACAAATATCTGTTCGAGCTGACCAACCGCTGGACCATCGACGGTTCGGTGCGCGCGAACGTCGCCCGCTACATCAACCATGCCTGCAAGCCGAACGCGGAATCCGACGTCAAGCCGCGCAAGCGCAAGGTCATCATCCGCGCCATCAAGAACATCGAGCCGGGCGATGAGATCAATTACGATTACGGCACCGACTATTTCAAAGCCTATCTGAAGCCGATCGGCTGCAAATGCGCGGCATGCGAAAAGAAGCGCAAGAAGAAGCGCGCCGAGGCGAGGGCGGAGAAGCTTCGCCTCAAGGCCAAGGCGGAGCGGAAGGCTTTGAAGGAAGCCGAGAAGCAAAAGGCGAAGGCCGCCAGGGCACGCAAGGCCAAAGCAAAGGCCAGCGAGAAAGACAAGCAGAAGCTGGTTGCCAAGAATGGCACCAAGGCGAATGGAGCCAAGACGAACGGCGCCAGGCTCAACGGCAAATCCTTGAACGGCAAGGCCTTGAACGGCAAGTCGCTGAACGGACACGCCCGCAAGACCCCGACTGCACGGTCCGGTATTCTGGCAAAGCCGCAGCAAGCCAGGGAAAGCCGGGCGACGGCGTAAATCCGTCCGTCATTCCGGGATGGTCCGAAGGACCAGACCTCAGATGTGCAATTGCACATCGGGGAATCTCGAGATTCCGGGTTCGCTTCGCACCCCGGAATGACGATTACTAGCCCGGCTTCCGCGCCGACTGCGGCAACGACGAAACCCCGAAATCTACCGCCGAGCGCTGAACGATCGCGCCCGACGCGTCGACCACGACGCGAAAGCGCCGATGCTCGGAGAAGAACGTCAGGCGATGCCGCCCCTGATCCGCATCGACGCCACGCTCGGAAACGCTGGTGATCGTGCCCGCGCGCATGCCTTCCTTGAGCCGCGGCAGCGCGATGCCGAGACCTTCGGCGACGATCGACGCATCGATCTGCACTTCGCCATCGGCAAACTCGATCGGCTTCATGCGGCACCTCGCGCCGGGCTCGCTTTGGATCGCGCGGGATAGGCGCATTCCGCCAGAGTGGTGCCGTCGAGTTCGCGCATGAAGGCTTCGCGCGCGGCGGCAAGTTTCCCTTTCAGCCGGCAGCGCGGCAGCAGGGAGCAACAACCGCCATCCTCACGAAAACACTCGACCAGCGCTTCGCCTTCCAGCGCGCGCACGACTTCGCCGAGCGTAATCGATTGCGGCGGCCGCGCCAGGCTGAACCCGCCGCCGACGCCGCGTTGGGTCGAAATGAAGCCGCCATCGGCGAGATCCCGCACCACCTTGGCCAAATGATTGCGCGAGATGCCGAACTCGGCCGCGATCTCGCTCGTGGCGAACGAGCGCGCCGGCTCGCCCGCCAGCCGCATCAGGGCGCGCAGGGCAAAATCGGTGAACGATGTCAGGCGCATGGGAGGCCCTCAGAAATGTGACTTGGCAGAGCATTTATAGCCGTCTAAATATGCATTTGAAATACCTATTTAAGGATACCCGTAATGACAGGGGCAGAACGGCGTGAGGCGATCACCGCCGAGATCATGGAAAGAACCGGCATCACGGAAGCCATGATCGAACGGCTGGTGCGGGGCTTCTACGCAAAAGTCCGCAGCGATCCGATGCTGGTGCCGGTGTTCGAGGCGCGCATTTCGGATTGGGAGCCGCATCTGCAACAGATGTGCGCGTTCTGGTCGTCGGTGGCGCTGATGTCGGGCCGCTATCACGGCACGCCCATGGTCAAGCATATGCCGCTGCCGGTCGACGCCGGTCATTTCGACCGCTGGCTCGAACTGTTCGAGGCTGCGGCCGGCGAAATCTGTCCGCCGGTGGCCGCAGCCCATTTCGTCGAACGGGCGCGGCGGATCGCGGCAAGCCTCGAATTGGGCATCGCCAGCGGGCAGGGCGTCATGCTCGCACCCGGCGAGAGATTTCGGCGCAACGAAACAGGAGCGGTTCAATGACCAATCAGACGCGTGCGATACCAAGCAAGGATCAGGCTGATCCCTATTCCGGCAACAGCCTCGTGCCGATGCTTGTCATCGGGCTAGTCCTGACGCTGGGAGGAATGTTCGCGGCTTTGGCGTTGAGCTAGCCGCCAACGCGTGTAGCCGGACCAGGCTAGCGCGCCTTTTTCTTCGAGCTGTTCAGCGCCGCCGCGGCGCGGATCAGCGTCTTGAAGGCTTCCGCATTGATTTCAACGCCCTCATGGATGTCGATGGCGCGTCTGGTGTTGCCTTCGAGGCTGGAGTTGAACAGCTTTGACGGGTCCTTGAGCGAAGCGCCCTTGGCGAAAGTCAGCTTCACGGCGCTCTTATAGGTCTCGCCGGTGCAGATGATGCCGTCGTGCGACCAGACCGGAACGCCGCGCCACTTCAACTCCTCAACCACATCGGGCACGGCCTGTTTGATCAGCGCGCGGACACCGGCCAGCGTCTTGCCTCGCCAGTCGCCCAGTTCCTTGATCTTGATGTCGATCAGCCGGGAAGGGGACTCGCCTTCGTTTCCTTCCTTCGATGCGCTCTTGCTGATGTTCTTGGCCGGTGTTGCTTTCTTCGCGGTCATTTTCCCTCGTCTGTTACATCAGTATCGCTGGTCGCGAGCTGCTCACTTGGCATCCGCTCACCCGCTCACATTCGCTCGCCGGGCAATTGGCTGGCTTGCTTCACCCAAGCGGCGAGTTGAGCTTCGTCGAGCTGGTCATCCTCGTGGATGTCGAGGTAGCGCACTTCCTTCTGCTTGGAAGCGCCGGACGGAACAGGGCGCAGCGACGTGCCGCGGAAGAACGCCACCTTGACGTATCTCGTGAAGACATGGATGCCGAGGAACCAGCCCTCGCCCTCGATACCGTATAGCGGCGAGTTCCATTTAACGGCCTTGTACACGCCGGGGAAGGTGCGCGTGATGAGCGCGTCGAGGCGGCGCCCGACATCGCTTTTCCAGCCCGGCATGGCCGCGATATAGGCTTGCACCGGAGCGTCGCCGTAGGCCTTGGCGATTTGCGGATTGCCGCCCGATAGCAGCTTCGGCTTCGCGGCAACCCGTTTTGCAACTGTCTTCTTTGCAACCTTCTTCGCCGGCTTCCGCGACGTCTTGCCCGCCTTCATATCCACTCCTGCATCAGCCGCTGCGCCATTTGGCGGCATAGGGCAGCGCGAACAAGTACAAACCGCTGAACAGAAGCAGGAAGAGCGGCAGCAGCGCCAGGAAGCCGAGCCAGTCGGCATGCGTCCCCATTGCCACGGCGATGAAGTTGATGATGACGGTCACCGTAAAGGCAAGGGACAGCCAGCGGTGGATCTGTCGAATC
Source organism: Bradyrhizobium sp. AUGA SZCCT0177 (assembly GCF_018130125.1). Taxonomy (NCBI): domain Bacteria; kingdom Pseudomonadati; phylum Pseudomonadota; class Alphaproteobacteria; order Hyphomicrobiales; family Nitrobacteraceae; genus Bradyrhizobium; species Bradyrhizobium sp. AUGA SZCCT0177. The sequence continues at coordinate 116,433 of NZ_JAFCMA010000008.1, forward strand.
CAGATGTTCCCGTTCAATGGAATCTCCTCTTGTTACGTACCTTGAATAACCCTCAGGCGTAGCCTGCAGGCTTCACTCCGCCTTCGCCAGCATCTGCTCCAGCTTTGCAAAGAACTCCTGCCAGCCCGCCTTGGCGCCGCCATAGGCCTGCGGCTGATCCGGCCGGAAGCCCGACTGCTCCATGCGCAGCAGGGTTCCGGTGCGTGTCGGCGTGAGCGTCCAGGCGACGACGCTGCTGAGATTGTAGGCCGCTTGTTCGTGCTTGAAATTCCAGGTGTAGGTCAGCTTTTTATTCGGCTCGACGGCGAGAACCTCGCAGTCCAGCACGCCGCCCCACTCGCCGCGCAGATTGAAATTGTGACCCACGACGGGCTTGAAGTCGTTCTTCATCAGCCACTCCTCGATCAAATGCGGTTGCGTCAGCGCCCGCCAGATCTTTTCCGGCGGATGGGGGATTTCGCGTTCGACGATGACGGAGCGCGTTTCGGTCGCAGTGTTCATTGGTCCATCCTTTTGAGGAGATCTTCGAGGTCGTCGAACCGGTTTTGCCAGAAGCCGGCCATCTGGCTGGTCCAGTCGATCAGCGGCGAAAGCGCGCCGAGCTGCGCGCTGTAATGGGTCTGTCGTCCTTCATGGCGGTCGCGCACCAGCCCGGCCTGCTTCAGGACGCCGAGATGCTTCGAGACGGCCGGCTGCGAGACGCCGGCGCGCGCCGTCAGGGCCCCGACCGTCTGCTCGCCGTCGCGGCACAGCCGCTCGAAGATCGCCCGCCGCGTTGGATCGGCGAGTGTTCTAAACAGCACGTCATGAACGTTTGGCATTGGTATCGATAACCCGTTGGCTATGGGTCTACGTATAACCATCGGGATATATGTTAGTCAAGCGGGGAATAAGGAGCGGCTGAAAGATTGTGTCAGAAGCAGGTTCCGCGGCCAATATGAGCCAGTGAAGGTAGGTGGGCGTACCTGGGCAGGACGTGGGGCGGCCGAGAATTAACATACCCCGTTGGTTATGCATTCAGCGGGAGGGCGCAAGGGCGCCAGCGGCCCACGCTAATTCGCGCCCGATGACAAGAGCCTGTCATCGGGCGCGTTCTCAATTCGCGTTCAGCTCAGGCGGTCACCTCGCCGCCGCTCTTGCGCAGTCCGATATATTGCAACTCGGCAAACACGCCGGTTGCAATCGCCTGCGCGACCACGAAGAGGATGCCGAGCAGGTTCGGGCTGACTGCGCCCGAGAACAGCAGGGCGATGCTGCCCAGCGTCCACGCGGCGTTGCCCACGATCACCAGCAGCACCAGAGCCTTCAGCACCGATTGCCGTGTGCCGAGCCAGCCGACCAGCGCGGTGTAGGCGATGAGAAACAGCCCGCTCTCGCGCAGCAGGGCTTCCGGCAGATTGAGGAACGGCGCGAGCACGCCGGCGCCGAGCGTGAGGAGCACCGCCGCGACGCCGCTGAAGACGGCGTCGGCAAGCAGAGCGCGGCTCAGGAATGAGGATGGGTTGATCATAGTTCTCTCCTTTGGTTTTACGGGGTGGGTGGTTGGGGGTTAGCGGAACCAGGACCGGAACTGACGCCAGCGCCGCATCGGGGACAGCGCCTCGCCGATCCGGTTCTCGATCGTCTGCACCTGCGCGACCACGAAGACGCCGGTGTCGTGCACCAGGGGTTCCGGCATGTTGAGGGAACGGGCCAGCGCCCAGACCGCCAGATTATGCAGGGCGCGAACGATGAGCAGAAACAGAGGAAGCATCAGCATGGGTCATCTCCTGTGCTCACGAAGATGACCCCGTCCGCGACCCAATTCGATTACGTCGGAGGTAATGGAAGCTGAGAAATTCGCATGGTAGGTTTCCACCATGAACGCACATGCTTCCACGGCGCGAGCCGAACGTCCCCAGCCCGTCCATATCGGCGATCACCTGCGCGAATGGCGGCAGCGCCGTCATCTCAGCCAGCTCGATCTGGCCGGCGATGCCGAGATTTCGGCGCGTCATTTGAGTTTCGTCGAAACCGGCCGCGCCGCGCCGTCACGCGAGATGGTGCTCAAGCTGGCCGAACGCCTGGAGGTGCCCTTGCGCGAACGCAACGTCTTGCTGGTGGCGGCCGGCTTTGCTCCCGCCTTTCCGCAGCGCTCGCTGGACGATCCCGCGCTGAAAGCGGCGCGGACGGCGATCGACCTTGTCTTGAAGGCGCACGAGCCCAATCCGGCGCTGGCCTATGACCGGCACTGGAATCTGGTCACCGCGAACCGCATGGTGGCGCCGCTGCTCGAGGGCATTCCGGCGCGGCTGCTGGGCCAGCCCTTCAATATCCTGCGGCTGGCCTTTCATCCCGAAGCGCTGGCGCCGCGCACGGTCAACCTCGCCGAATGGAGCAGTCATCTCTTGGAACGGCTGCACCGCCAATGCGAGGCGACCGCCGATCCCGAACTCCTAAAACTCTACGCGGAGCTGAAGGCCTATCCGATGCCGGCGCGATCCGGCCCGCTCTCGCCGGACAATGTCGCGATTCCCTTCAAGTTTCGGCTGGGTGGCGAGGTGCTGAGCTTCATTTCGACCACGATGATTTTTGGTACGCCGGTCGACGTCACGCTGTCGGAACTGGCGCTGGAGACGTTTTTCCCGGCGGACGACCTGACCACGCGGCGGATGCGGGAGATCGCGGCAGCGCTCACCTGACCGCGACACCGCGGGCGTTTACAGGCGCGTCCGCCCTTCGCATAATCGCCGTATGGACTCCCGCCAACATGCACGGCTGCCCGCCAATCCGATCGGCGATCTCCTGCGCGGCTGGCGCAATCGCCGGGCCATGAGCCAGGCTGATCTGGCGTTCGAAGCCGGCATCTCGATCAAGCATTTGAGTTACGTCGAAACCGGCAAGGCGGTGGCGAGCCGCGAGATCCTGCTGCAACTGGCATCCGCGCTGGGCCTGTCGCTGCGCGACCGCAATGCGCTGCTGGAGTCCGGCGGCTTTGCGCGACAATATGGCGAGCGCGATCTTGCAGCGCCCGAAGTCGCCGACGCCAAACGCGCCATCGATCTGCTGCTGCGCCGGCACGAACCGTTTCCCGCCATCGTCACCGACCGGCGCTGGAACGTGCTGCAGGCCAACGGCGCGGCGACGCGGCTGATGACGATGCTGCTCGGGGCAGAGCGCATGGCGCGTCCGCTCAATCACATGCGGATGTTTCTTTCACCCGACGAGTTGCGACCCTATGTCGAAAACTGGCCGAAGGTCGCGTCCGCACTGCTGGTCCGCGCCCGCCACGAGGCGATGGCCGCGCCGCTCGATCTGGCGCTGCTATCGACCTGGCGCGAATTGTTGAAATTGCCCGACCTGCCGGTCGCGCAGTTCGACGAGCACGAAACCCCGGGCCCGCTATGCGAGGTGCGGCTGCGCAAGGGCGATGTCTCGGTCGGCCTGATCGGCGCGGTGTTGACATTGGGCACACCGCAGGACGTCACGCTGCAGGAACTGCGCGTGGAAATGTTCATGCCGGCGGATGAAGCGTCCGAGGCCATTCTCGTCGCACTGGCGGCGTAACCGCCGACCGCTCAGTTCGCCTTCTCGATCAGGCTTTCCAGCAGGCGTTTCAAATCCGCCGTGGCCTTGTTGCCGTAATTCTCGGCGATGAAGGCCTCTTGGCTCAGCGCCAGCGAGTTCAGGCGCTGGGTCAGCGCCTTGCCGCGGTCGGAGGAGAACATCAAGACCTTGCGCCGGTCGTCGGCATCCTGGACCCGGTAGACGAGGGCATCCGACACCATCCGGTCGACCATCTTGGTCAGCGTCGGATGATTGAGCAGCACCGCTTCGGCAAGTTCACCCATCGAGTGGCCCTTGCCGTCCGACAACACCTTCAGGATGCGCCATTGCTCGACCGGCACGCCTTCCTTGCGGAAGCGCGCGTCGAGCTGGCGATTGATCTCCCGGTTGGCCTGCGCAAGCAGGTAGGCGAGATGCTCGGTGATGGGTTTACTGGGCGATTTGGCCAAGGCTTTGAACTGCGTAATGGAGTTTTGGATGAATATTTAGCGCTCTTGCTTGAACTCTATGCACGGGAATCGTTGAATATTCAATATTTTCCACTAGGATTTTTGTTGCTGATCACCTTGCCGATGGTAGTCTGATGGCGCCGGACTAAAAGAAGCTGAAAGGAGAGCGAATTGCTCTCGTTGCCGCAATTAGAAAAGTTCGGTGGGCCGCCGGTGCCGCCGGAACTGCTGCTCAAGGGGTTTCCGGGGATGGGGACGGGCACCTCGGAGCCGGCGCTTGGCCCGTTCCGGGCGCGCCGCGACCGCAAGAAGTTGCGGATTGCCAATTTTGTCGGGCTGTCCGGTCCGTCGGGAATCTGGGGTCCGGCCTCCATCAACAGTACGCTGCTGGGCATTTCCGAGATCAACCGCCGCGGCGGCATTCTCGGCCGCGAAATCGAAGTCGCGTTCCATGACACCGGTGGCGATATCGACGACGTGACGCGCACCGCTTCCGACATTGTCGCGTCCGAAGACGCCGATCTCATCATGGGCTCGCATATCAGCGCGGTCAGGGTGGCGCTGCGCAAGGTCGTCGCCGGTCACATTCCCTACCTTTACACGCCGGTCTATGAGGGTGGCGAGCGGACGCCCGGCGTCATGGCCATCGGCGAGACGCCGGGGGCGCAATGGCGCCCGGCCATCGAGTGGCTCGCCAACACCAAGCAGGCAGCGAGCTGGTATCTGATCGGCAGCGACTATGTCTGGCCATGGCTGTCCCACAAGGCGATCAAAAAATACATCGCGGACGCAGGCGGGCGTGTCGTCGGCGAAGAGTTCGTGCCGATCGGCGAGCACAATCACGGCAACCAGCTGGCGCGGATCCGGGCCGCGAAACCCGACGTGGTGCTGATCACGTTGATCGGCGCCGACAGCGTCGTGTTCAACCGTACCTTTGGCGAGCAGGGGCTCGGCTCCCGCATGCTGCGCCTGGCCGGCGCGATGGACGAGACCGTGCTGCTCGGGATCGGCGCCGACAATACCGAAAACCTGTTCTGCGCGTCCGGCTATTTTATCGACAAGGCGTCGCGCGAGAACGACGCTTTCCGCTGCCAGTACGAAGCCACGTTCGGTCGCCACGCGCCGCCGATCGGTTCGATCGCGCAGTCGAACTACGAGGGGCTGCGGTTTCTGGAGACGGTCGCAGCGCGCGCAGGATCGCTGGCGCGCCAGCCGTTGCTCTCGGCGGCTGCGAACGTGGACTATCAAGGCGCGCGAGGCAACATCGGCATTCGCCGCGGCAGCGCCAGGATGCCGATCTATCTTGCCGCCGCCAACGGGTTGGACTTCCGGCTGATCAAACAGTTCTGACCGCGAACGCGTAACCCTTCGCAACGGGAGGCGTTGCAAAATAATCCTTGAAAAGGAAAACATTTCCGTTTCTAGTGATGGGTGTGGGGTTGGGGCCCTTCGCAATTTCCTTCGCGAGCCGTCAAAGAAACAGGAGAATCCATCGTGACAGTAGCGCTTCCTACTCCCGATCAGCTGCGCGCGGTTGCCGACCAATGCGGTCTGGCCTTGACCGATGAGGACGTCGCTTCCTTCCGCGGATTGATGCAGGGCTCGGTCGATGCCTACAACGCCGTGGGCGCAATGGCCGACGAAGTCCCGATCGTGAAGTACCCGCGGACCCCCGGTTATCGCCCGTCGCCGGAAGAAAATACGCGCAACGCCTGGTACCGCAAATCGACCGTCAAGGGCGCCGCCAGCGGCAAGCTGAAGGGCAAGGTCGTGGCGCTGAAGGACAACATCATGCTGGCCGGCGTGCCCATGATGAACGGCTCCGCGACGCTCGAAGGCTATGTGCCGGATTTCGACGCCACCATCGTCACGCGCATGCTCGATGCCGGCGCCGAGATTGCCGGCAAGGTGCATTGCGAATCGTTCTGCATCTCCGGCGGCAGTCATACCAATTCGACCGGTCCGGTGCACAACCCGCACAAGATGGGCTATTCCGCAGGCGGATCGTCCTCGGGCAGCGCGGTCGTGGTCGCGCTCGGCGAAGTCGATATGGCGATCGGCGGCGACCAGGGCGGATCGATCCGGATGCCGTCGTCCTTCAGCGGCACCTACGGCATGAAGCCGACCTGGGGCCTCGTGCCCTATACCGGTATCATGCCGATCGAGATTTTCGTTGATCACACCGGGCCGATGACCGCCAATGTCGCCGACAACGCGCTGTTGCTCGAAGTGATCGCCGGCGACGACGGCTACGACCCGCGGATCAAGTCGCCCAAGGTGGAGGATTACACCAAGGCGCTGGGCGCCGGTATCAAGGGCATGAAGATCGCCATCGTCAAGGAAGGTTTTGAGCAGGTCGGCGCCGAAGCCGACGTCAACAGGAGCGTGATGGAAGCGGCGAAGCGGCTGGCGAGCCTCGGCGCGACAGTCGAACAGGTTTCAATCCCGATGCACATGGTGGCACCGGCGGTCTGGACGCCGATCGGCGCCGAAGGCATCGCCCAGACCATGATGTTCGGCGACGGCTATGGTCTTAGCCGCTCGGATCTGTACTCGACGTCGCTGATGGATTTTCATCGCGGCTGGCGCGGGCAGGCGGACTCGCTCTCGGAAACCACAAAACTGTTTCTGATGCTTGGCGTCTACATCAACAATAATTTCGGGCCGCGCTACTACGGCAAATCCGTCAACATCTCGCGGCGTATCACCGCGGCCTATGACAAGGTGCTGGCGAATTACGATCTCCTGCTGATGCCGACCACGCCGATGAAGGCGACGCCGTTGCCTGCACCCGGCGCCTCTCGGGAGGAGGTGTGCCAGCGCGCCTTCGAGATGATCACCAACACCGCGCCGTTCGACATCACGCACCACCCGGCGATGTCGGTACCCTGCGGCATGGTCGACGGCCTCCCGGTCGGGCTGATGCTGGTCGGCCGGCATTTCGAGGAATCGACCATCTATCGCGCGGCGCACGCCTTCGAGCAGGCGGCAGACTGGAAGAAAATGTAAGCAGCCGAACCCGCAAACGCTGCTGGATGCCATATGGATAATCTGTTCGTCGCACTGTTCGAGATCCTGAGTTTTGGCGCGATCGTCGTTCTGGTCGTGCTGGGGCTCGGGATCATCGCCAGCATGATGGGCATCTTCAACTTCGCGCAGGGCGAGTTCGTCCTGCTCGGCGCCTACGTCACCTATATCGTGCACAGCGCCGGCGCGCCGGTCTGGGTCGGAATGGTCGCCGCACCGTTTGCCGTCGGTGCACTGGGATTTGTGCTGGAGCGGAGCATCGTCCGGCGATTTTACGCCGCACCGATCGTGGCGATGCTGGGCACCTACGCGCTCGGACTCATTATCCGCGAAATCGTCCGCGGCCTGATCGGCGGGCTTTATCTGTCGGTCCCGGAGCCGCTCGGCGGTTCGGTCAATATCGGGACCATGCACTTTTCGAGTTGGCGGCTGGTCATCATCCTGATCACGGCGCTGGTGATGATCGGCAGCTATCTGCTGCTGGCGCGCACCGCCTTCGGGTTGCGCATCCGGGCCTCGCTGGAAAACCCCGCGCTCGCCCGCGCCTCCGGCATTTCAACCAATGCGATCTATGGCGCCACCTTTGCGTTCGGCGCCGCGCTCGCAGGTCTTGCGGGCGCGCTGATCGTGCCGGTGTTCTCGCTGTTTGCCGATCTCGGCCTGCGCTTCCTGATCCAGGGGTTCGTCGCCGTCATGGTCGGCGGAGTCGGCTCGTTCGCGGGACCCGTCGCGGGCGCCGGCGTGATCGGCACGCTGGCCGCGGCACTGCCCTGGATCATTCCGCCCGTGATCGCCGACGTCCTCGTGTTCGTTCTCGCCATCATCTTCATCAAGTTTCGGCCGCAAGGCCTGATTTCAGGAAAAGGGGTCTAGTCCATGTCCAGCGATCGCAGCCATCTCAACCGCCGGCGGTTTCTTTCCAACTTCGCGTTTGCCAGCACCGCCATCGCCACCGGCGTCGGCAGTTGGGTCGTTCGTCCCGATTGGGCGAACGCCGCGGCCGCCCCAATCAAGGTCGGCATCGCGACCGACTTGACCGGTCCGATCGGTTACGCCGGCAACGCGGATGCGAACGTCGCAAAAATGGTGATCAAGGAAATCAACGACTCCGGTGGATTGCTCGGCCGGCCACTGGAATTGTTCATCGAGGACACGGCCTCGAATGAATCGGTCGCGGTCGGCAACGTCCGAAAACTGATCCAGCGCGACAAGGTCGATCTGGTGCTGGGCGGCATCACCAGCTCGATGCGCAACGCTATCAAGGACGTCATCGTCGCCCGCGGCAAGACGCTCTACATCTACCCGCAGCTCTACGAGGGTAAGGAATGCACGCCCTATCTGTTCTGCACCGGCCCGACGCCGGCGCAGCAGTGCGACGAATTCATTCCCTGGCTGATCAAGAACGGCGGCAAGCGGTTCGCGCTGCCGAGCGCCAACTACGTCTGGCCGCACACGTTGAACGTCTATGCCCGCAAGGTGATCGAGGCCAATGGCGGCGAGGTGGTCTTCGAAGAATATTATCCGCTCGACCAGATCGACTTCAGCGCCACGGTGAACCGGGTCATCTCTAACAAAGTCGACGTGGTGTTCAACACCGTGATCCCGCCGGGCGTCGGGCCGTTCTTCAAGCAGCTGTACGAGGCGGGATTCCTCAAGAACGGCGGCCGGTTGAGTTGCGTCTACTACGATGAGAACACGCTCAACATCAATCAGGCGGCCGAGATCGAGGGCCTTGCGAGCTGCCTCGACTACTTCAAGGCGCTCACGCCGGAAGACCCGTTCAGCGCCAAGCTGCATGCCGCCTACGAAAAGCAGTTCCCGGGCACCTTCCTGTTCGCCGCGGGCAGCGCCGCGACCGGGACCTATCGTGGCCTCAAACTGTGGGAGGCGGCGGTCAAGGAAGCCGGCAAGATCGATCGCGACGGGGTCGCGGCGGCACTGGACCATGCCAAGATCGCCGAAGGTCCCGGCGGACCCGCCGAAATGGTTCCCGGCAAGCGGCATTGCAAGATGAAGATGTACACGGCGGTTGCCAAGGGCGGCAATTATGAGATCGTCGCGCGCAGCGCCGGCCTCGTCGATCCCAAGGAATGCTAAAAGGGAATGCTGAGAAGGAATGCTGATGCAATGTCAAAGGTAACACCGAGCATCGCGCGGCGGCAGCAAGCCGCCGCCAAGTCAGGAGCAGGTTTGCTGGCCATTTGATGACAGAAACGACACCGACGACGTCGCTGCCGCTTCCCCTTCGGGTCGGCCGCCAGCGCCGATGGCAAGTGCTGCCGATCATTGAAATCGTGGTGCTGGCGATCGCCGTGCTGCTGCCATTCGTCCTCAAGGACTACCTGACGATCTATGCCACGCGGGTTCTGATCCTGTGCCTGTTTGCGCTCTCGTTCGATCTGGTGTGGGGATATGCCGGCATCATGAGCTTCGGGCAGGCCGTGTTCTTCGGTACCGCCGGTTACGGCGTGGCGCTGATAGCGCGCGATCTCGGCGTCACCTCCATCCTGCTGGTGCTGCCGGCCGGGCTTTTGATCGGTTTTTCCTTTGCGCTGCTGCTCGGCGGGTTTCTGCTGCTCGGACGTCATCCATCCAGCGTGATTTTTGTTTCGCTGGGCACGCTGACCGGCTCCTACGCGGCCGACCGCGTGGCGCGGGGCTGGTATTATCTCGGCGGCCAGAACGGCATTCCCTCGATCCCGCCGATGAGCCTCGGCAGCTACGACATCACGGAGGGGCCGGTCTATTATTACATGACGCTCGGTATTCTCCTGGCGGTCTATTTGCTGTGCCGTTTTCTGGTGCGATCGCAATTCGGTCTGGCGCTGGCAGGCCTACGCGAGAACGAGCAGCGGATCGCCTTCTTCGGCTATCAGGTGCAGCGCCTCAAGGCGATCATCTTTTCCTTTGCCGGCGCCGTCGCGGGCCTCGCGGGCAGTCTTTATGCGTTTCACGAAGGGTTCGTCTGGCCCAACATGCTGGGCGTGGTGATCTCGACGCAGGTGGTGCTTTACGTTTTGTTCGGCGGCTCCGGCACGCTGATCGGCGCCGTGATCGGCACGGTCGCGATCGAGGCGGTCAGTTTCTGGCTGTCGAACTCCTATCAGGACATCTGGCCGATCATCCTCGGCGTATTGCTGCTGCTGGTCATCCTGTTTCGGCCCGCCGGCCTGATCAGCCTGATCCTGAGCGAGCGCGAGCGTGTCGGCAATTTCGGCCGGCTGCCGGAGGAGGGCGATCGTGGCTCTTCTTGAAGCGCGCGGCCTGATCAAGATTTTTGGCAAGCTGACGGCGCTGAACGGCGCCGATCTCACCGTTGCCGAAAACGAATTCCACGGCCTGATCGGACCTAACGGTTCGGGCAAGAGCACGCTGATGAAATGCGTCGCCGGCGCGGAAATCCCGACCTCGGGCACCGTGACGTTCGGCGGCCGCGATATCTCGCAAGCCTCGCCAGCGGAGCGGGCGCGCGCCGGCATGAGTCTCAAGTTCCAGATCACCAGCGTGCTGCCGGCGTTGACGCTGTACGACAACATCCTGCTGGCGCTGCAAGCGCAGTGCTCGCTGCCCAGCCTGGTGTTTTCGCGCAGCCGCGGCGTGCTGCACGATCGCGCCATGGCCATGCTTGAACAGTTCCGTCTGGTGGATCGCGCGGCGGAGCCGGCGTCCGCGCTGTCCCACGGCCAGCAGCAATGGCTTGAGATCGCGATGGCGCTGGCGCCCGAGCCAAAACTACTGCTGCTGGACGAACCGACCGGCGGCATGAGCCTTGAGGAACGCCGCGTGACCGGCGAGTTGTTGCAGCCGATCAAGAAAAAATGCTCCCTCGTCATCGTCGAGCACGACCTCGATTTTATCAGGGACATCTGCGACCGGCTGACCGTGCTCGATCAGGGCAGCGTGCTCGATTGCGGATCGGTGTCGCATATCCAGTCGAGCGCCCGGGTTCAGGAGGTCTATCTTCGCCGTGCCTGACCAGGACAGATACCTCAATATCCAAAGCGTCAACGCCGGCTATGGCCGCAGCCAGGTGCTGTTCGGCGTCAGCATGGCCGTGCCGTGGCGCGGCGGCGTCGCCATTCTCGGCCGCAACGGTGCCGGCAAGACCACGCTGATGAAGGCGATCGTCGGCGAACTGCCGCTGCTCGGCGGCGCCGTCAGTCTCGATGGCCGCAGCGTCGGCGCGCTGCCGACCGAGCAGCGCATTCGCCTCGGTGTCGGCTACGTCCCGCAGGAGCACTCCGTATTCGGCAGGCTTTCGGTGCGCGACAATCTTGCCGTCGGCGCATTGACCAACCGTGACAGCCAGGCCGTCAACCGCGTGCTGGAGATATTTCCAAAACTCGGTCAGCGCATGGATCAGGTCGCCGGCACATTGTCCGGCGGCGAACGCAAGATGCTGGCGATCGGCCGCGCGCTGTTGTCGAACCCCCGGGTGTTGTTGCTGGACGAGCCGACCGAAGGCGTCTGGATCGGCGTGATCGAGGAAATCACCGAGCGCCTGATCCTGCTGGCCAAAGATATCGCCATCGTGATCGTCGAGCAGCATCTCGATCTTGCGCTTCGCGTCGCGGACCGCGCCTTCGTGCTCGACCGCGGCAGGGTCGCGCTATCAGGATCGGCGCAGGAAGTCCGCGATGATCCGAGGCTGCTGCAGTATCTGGCGCCTTAGGGTGATGAGATTCCGCGAGGGCGGTGCGCTCCCTCTCCCGCGCTTGCGGGGGAAGGCTGGGGTGGGGGTGCTGCCGCGAGTCAGACTGTTCGTGTGGAGAGAGTTTCCCCCACCCGGATCGCATCTCACGATGCGATCCGACCTCCCCCGCAAGCGGGAGAGGTGAAGCGAGTTTGCCGAACGGCCGAGTCAATTCAACGTCATCGAACTCACGACGCCTGGGCCTGCGCGGCGCGGCGCTCGAAGGTCATCGCTTGCAGCACCTCGGCGAATGCACCTTTGCGGTCGCTGAGCGTTGCCATGGTGAGGCCCGCGCCATTAGCGCCGGCGCGGGTGCGTGAGCGGATCAGGATCCATTCGCCCTCGGGCGGGCGGAAGAAATACAGACTGATCTCGGGATTGATGAACGTCCATTCGCGCATGTCGACGATCTGGCCGACGCCTGAGGCAAAATCCGCGGCCTGCACCGCCTGTAAGAGTGGCGTGTTGGTCTCGCCCTCGACCATGGGCACGTCGAGCCGCATCCATGCCGCCGCGGGTCCCGGCTTTTCCAGCGCGCCTTCAATCAGCCGCACCGAAACGTTCTGGAAATAGCGGCTCCATTTCTGCGCAAAGGCCGGCGGCGGTGTGCCGGATTCCGGCGGCGTGTCGCTGGCCGAATTTTTGGAGAAAGGATCGGCCGGCGACTCGCTGCCCTGCGCGGTCAAGAGTGCCGTACAGCGGCCGATTTCCGTGTCGCCGTCCGTCAGCCGCACCTGGATGGTCTTGGCCTTGCGGCCGTCGCGCAGCATGTCGGTTTCAACGCCGAAGGCGCGCAAGCCCGCGGGCCGCCACAGATCGAAGGTGAGGCGGCGCACGGCAAATCCGCTATTCTCGGCCAGCCGCTCGACCTCGCGCGTCATCAGCGCGGTGGTCGCGCTGCCCTGCAGCATATCGGGCGACCACGGCCCGCCGGCGTGCTCGGTGGCGCGAAAGAGACGGCCTTCCGGCTTGAAAATGGCGGTCATATCGGGCTCCGCGGTTGAATCGTTGCCCGATTTCTACGAAGACCCGTCCGCCGCCACAATAACCGCGGAGGTTATGTAATGGCGGCATGCGGCCCGGGCCCTTGCCCCGGGCCTCAATCGGCTTACTTTCCGGCCATCATTTGAAGCCCGAGGACGCGCCCATGAGCACCATAAAGCCGCTGAAGATCGACATCGTCTCCGACGTGGTCTGCCCGTGGTGCTATATCGGCAAGCGCCGGATCGAGAATGCGCTGGCGCTGGTGCCTGACGTGCCGGTCGAGGTGCGCTGGCGGCCGTTCTTCCTCAATTCCTGGGTGCCGCGCGAGGGCATCAGCCGCGACGAATATCTCACCGCCAAGTTCGGCTCGGTCGAGGCCTACAAGGGCATTGCCGGCCGCGTCGTCACGGCCGCGGGCGAGGAGGGCCTGACCTACCGGCCTGAACTCGTAAAGCGCCAGCCCAACACCACCGATTGCCATCGCCTGATCCACTGGGCGGAAGCGCAAGGCAAATCCGGCGAGATGAAGCAGCGCCTGATGGAATTGTACTTTCGCGACGGCGGCGATCTCACCGATGTCGACGTGCTGGTGCAGGCCGCCGCCGATGTCGGCCTCGACGCCGACGACGTGCGCAAGCGCCTTGCCACCGATGAGGACGTCGCGCTGATCTCGGGCCAGGCGCAGGAAGCGTCCGAGAAGGGCATCTCCGGCGTGCCGACCTTTGTGCTGGCGCAGAAATACGCGATATCAGGCGCCCAGCCCGCCGACCAACTCGCCCGCGCCATCCGCCAGGTGTCGGGAGAGATCAACGCGCAGGCGGCGGAATAGCTCTGTGTCCCGGACGCGGTGCAGCGCTTCTTCAGCGGTGCACCGCAGAGCCGGGACACACGCACGATGGACCCCGGATCAGCGGCTCACCGCTTCGCGCTGCGCCGCATCCGGGGAACGCAGGTAACGGCGATCCCCTCCATAGCGGTTGTCTCCGCACCTCTTTCATGCCCTGATATCCACACAGAACCAAGAAACCACAGGAAAACGCCATGATCTACGAACTGCGAACCTACACCGTAAAGCCCGGCACGCTCGGGGACATGGTGAAGGCGGCGAGCACCGTGTCGGCTGACATCCGCAAGAACGACTACGGCAAGCTCGAGGGCTACTGGATGACCGAGATCGGTCCGCTCAACCAGGTCCTGCATATGTGGAGCTACAACAGTTTCGAGGAGCGCGGACGCCTTCGCGCCGAGCTCGCCAAGAATCCGCGCTGGACGGCCGAGTACATTCCGCTGATCCGCCCGCTCCTGGTCCGTCAGGACGTCCGCCTGATGAACGCGGTGAAGCCGCCGGTGGCCCCGGCATCATCAGGCAATATCTACGAACTGCGCAATTATCGCGGCAAGCCGGCCGGCGGCCTCAAGCAATGGCTCGATGCATTCACGGCGGTACTGCCGGCGCGCGAAAAATATTCAAAGATCGTGGGTTTGTGGACGACCGAAGCGGGCCAGCCCAACGAGGCCTGCCACATCTGGGCCTATCCCGACCTCAACACCCGTGCTGAAGTACGCGCAAACACCATGAAGGATCCGGCCTGGCAGGAATTTCTCGGCAAGGGCCCGGGCTTCCTCGAGGAGATGCACTCGACGATCATGCTGCCGGCGCCGCACTCGCCGTTGAAGTGAGGAGCCTTCTCCCTCGCCCCGCTCTTGCGGGGTCGAGACGAGCTAAGCTCGCTCTTAGAGGGTCGGGGTGAGGGGCCTCTCTCCGCTGATGCGGTGTCGCGATTGGCAGTGTGCCTCGCCCCTCACCCGGATCGCAAGGGCGATCCGACCTCTCCCCGTAAAGGACGGGGAGAGGTGCAGAGGCAGGCTCCTACGTCCCCTTCAAATAATAATTCGCGCGCTTGCCGAGCGCGATGCGGCGCAGTACGCGGCGCATTGCCATCGAGGCGCGGAGCGGTTTGATCGCGGTCGTCACCGTGCGGTAGAAGGCGAGCTTGAGCGCGTCGCGCACCGGCTGCTTGCCGGGCGGCTGCTGCGCCAGGCCGATGCCGCGCAGCATCGAATTGAAGAAGTGCAAATCGTTGAGACGGCGCACTTCGCGCGTCTTCCAGGTGATCGCCATCGAAATCGAGAACGAGTCAGCGGTGCGCACCCAATGCGGCCACTGATACGGCACGTAGCAGCCGTCGCCCGCGAACAGATGAAACTCCTTGCCGCGGGCGGCAAAGCTCTCGTCATATTTCAGATTGCGGTGCTTGGTCATCGAGCGCTCGATCTCGTCGTCGGGCACGATGGCGCGGTCGTTGTTATCGAAGATGGTGAAGAACTTTTCGCCGTGGATGTGCACGAAGAAATTGTCTTCGCTGTCGAGATGGAACGGCGTGGTCGATTTCGGCGAGGACACGAACAGAAAACCTTCGAGCTGCTCGAAGCCGGCGTCGCCTAAGCTGTTGAAGCCGCGGGCGCGCGCCACCGAGAGCAGGGTGTCTTCCAGCAACTGGCGATATTCCGGCGAATTCTCCACGCGCTTGAGCACCATCCAGGCGCCGGCGGTCTCGATGCTCTTCACCACTTCCACGGGATCGAGATCGAGCGAGGGAATGGCGTCGGGATCCTGGCTGATCGCGACCTTGCCGGAATTGTATTCGATCAGATCGCGCGGCAGTTCGGCCGCGAGCTGCGCGATACGCGGCAGCATCAGGAGCGGATGGCCGGCCAGCTTGTGGCGGATCGCGAACGGCTTTAGCGGAAAGTCGCGGCGCAGCGCGTCGTTATCGGCGGCGATGACCGGTGCTACGGCGGTCTGCGTATTCATGAGGATTTCTCCTGGCGTTCCCGGATGAAGCGGATGGCGCGGCGCGCCGGCTCGCGGGCCAGCTTGCGCAGCGTCAAGGCGGTTTGGGCCAGCGTTGCGACCACGTCGCCGCGCCGCAGCGGAAACAGCACGTCGCCGATCGCAAGCCGTCCGCGCCAGATCGGATTGATCATGGGGTGGTCGGCGTTGGCGGTGGAATCGACGAGCGCAATTGTGGGATCGGCGCAGAGATGCCGGGTCAGGTCGAGCGTCAGCTGCACGCCCGGCGAAAATTTCGAAAAGCGTTCATCGACGCCGAGCTTGAAATAGAACGCTCGATCCTGATGTCGCAGCACGATGGCTGATGCCACCGGCGTCTCGCCGGCGCGCAACGTCACGATCTCGCATTGGCCGGTGGCCGCGAGCGCCGAAGTGGCACGGCGGACAAAGGCGGCATCGCCCGCGTGCTGCACCAGCGCCGTGCCGCGCTTGGCTTTCCAGCCGCTGGCTTCCAGGTTGAGGAAGGTCTCGATCGCCGCCGTAACCTCGGCGGGCGTGCGCGCGATGTCGAAATGCACCTCGCCATGGTCGCCAAGCCGGTTACGCTGGCGGCGCAATTCCTTGAGTTTCTTCGGTCCCAGCCCCTCGCGCAGCAACTCATCGGGGTCGAGGGTGGCATCGAGGGCGGCGCGGACATGCGACTGCAGCACGCGAGGCGTGAGACCGTCGCGGGCCAGGACAGCGGTGAAAGCCTTCATCGCGGCGCCGTCCAGCGACATGTCGCGCAGCATCAGCGCGTGGGCGCCGGCCTTGCGCGCGCCGTCCAACAGGCGCCCGGCTGCTTGTTCGGCATGATCGCGGCCCAGCAGCGGCGTGGACAGGGAGCCATAGGGATCGGCGCTGACCCAAACGGGCAGGGGAATCTTGTAGGCCCGCCACATCGAAATAACCGGCATCAACCCGGTCAGCTCGCCGGCATCGCTCCAGGCACTCAATGCAGAAGCACCGACGCGTCCGCGTGCGGAAGCGTTGACCGCCAGTTCCCATTCCGGGAGGTAATAGCCGTTGGGCTCGGCGACGCGCTCCGACAGCGCGCGCCATTGGGCGGCGGGCATTTCGGCAAGCGGCGTCAGCGCACCGGCAGGCGCCACCGGCGCGCGCGTGCGTGCGGCATCCCCTGGCGATGCACGACGGACTACCGCTGTCTCTGCAATCTCGGCCACTTCCCCGTTTCCCCGGTCGCGATGTCGAGAGCGGCACCAACAGGGTGCCGCCTGCTTCCACCACGTTCTGGGGGCAACGCTAGCGTAGAGAAATGGAAAATGCCGGTGGGGCCGCGCTCGGATTTGAGCGGTTATGTTAACGGCTGATTCAGCATGCCGCCGCCGGGCAGATGCTGCGAGGATAAGCGTTCAACCACCTCCGGCCGGGCAAGCGGCTGTCTTGACGGCCCGGATCGCAGGAGTGGGGACGTAGCCCCCGCCGGCGTGAACCGGCGGGAAGTATCTTCGTTAGCCAACTCTCAGATTTTCCGCGGAGGTCTTGCCACGGTTTTCTTTTTCTTCGTAGCTGACCTTGGCGCCCTCATTCAGGGAGCTCAGTCCGGCTTTTTCCACCGCCGAGATATGCACGAACACATCCTTGCCGCCGCTGTCGGGCTGGATAAACCCGAATCCCTTGGTTGCGTTGAACCACTTCACAGTACCTGTCGCCACGTCCGCACTCCCTGTTTTGATCGAGGCCGACAACCTAGGTCGGTCTGAGGGTGCTCCGCAAGGAAAACCCGCCGGGGCGGACCGCCAGGAGGCAACGGACGGCCAAAACCAGCCGGTTGGACTAGGCTGCGCAGTCGTTGGCCACGCGGCCCACTGTGCCTGATGTCACCGATAATCGTTCGGGTTCCATGTGAGGTTACCGGTCTTCATTCGCCCGCTTCGGCCAGCTGGTACCGGACCGGCGTGTGGTGCCAGCCCTCATCGTGCTTGCGCCAATAGATATCCTTCAGCCGCGTCGAGATCGGCCCGGGCCGGTCGTTGCCGAGGATGCGCCCGCCGATGCGCGACGCCGGCATGACGCCGCCGGCGGTGGTCGCGAGAAAGACCTCGTCCGCGTGGTCGAGCGCCGACCGCGGGATCGGCTCGACCGCCGCCTCGATGCCGAGTTCGGCGCACAGGTCCAGCACCGATTGCCGCGTGATTCCGCGCAGGCTGCCGCGGTCGGGCGTGCTCACCCGGCCGTCCCTGACGACAAAGACGTTGAAGCCCGGCCCCTCGGTGAGAAAACCCTGCGCGTCGCACAGCACGGCGGTGTCGAACCCGGCATCGTGCGCCTCCATCAGGCCGGAGGTCAGGTCGTTCCACTGATAGTTCTTCACCGTGGGATCGACCGAGGCGTCGGGCACCCGCGGCGTCGAGGCGATGAATACATGCGCGCCGCGCGCCTGCACGTCTTTCGGCACGACGTCGATCCACGGCAGCGCATACGCGATCAAATGGTTTTCGCAATCCGCCGGCCGGCGCGATCCCATAACCCGCGGCCGTCCGCGCGAGGCCACCATCGCGACATAGGCGTCCGCCAGGCCGGTGAGCGCGACACAGCGATGCAGGATCGCCTCGATCGCGGCGCGGTCTTCCGGCGGATGGATTCTGCGCTTTTCCATCGAGCGCTCGAACCGGTCGAGGTGATCTCGGAGCCGGAAGAAGCCGCCCTTGAACACATGCACGACGTCATAGACGACATCGGAGCGCGTAAATCCCCAATCCGTCACCGGCAGCGTCGCC
Source organism: Bradyrhizobium sp. AUGA SZCCT0177 (assembly GCF_018130125.1). Lineage (NCBI taxonomy): Bacteria > Pseudomonadati > Pseudomonadota > Alphaproteobacteria > Hyphomicrobiales > Nitrobacteraceae > Bradyrhizobium > Bradyrhizobium sp. AUGA SZCCT0177. The sequence goes on from NZ_JAFCMA010000008.1 coordinate 134,706, forward strand.
TCGGCGATCGGAACATAGCGTCCCCGGACGTAGCCGGCTCCATCGGGGTAGGGGGCAGTGGTCATGGGGTGTCTCCCGGTTCATATCCCATAGAGTAGATTAGCCGACTTGTCCGCCGGATCCGACATCCTGGGCCTTCGCCAAGTGCTCAGGGGGTACTGGCCTATTTCCGGCCTCAGTGCCGGTTTTGAGAATCGCAGTGGCCTGATTTGAAACCTGCCGCTACGTTCCCTTGGTTGTACCTGTGGCGACCATTGGAGGTATTTGGGAATGCTAAAGTTCATAGCCCTTGCAGCCATCGCGATAGCGCCGTTCCTGCTCAATGTTGGCGCGGCAAACGCCCAGGGAAAAGCGGGGCTCAGAGGAGATTCGGTTAGGTGTCCCTTAAACACCTGCGGGAAGACAGGGAAAGAACGGGCGAAGAATGTCAAAAACTGTTCCGCGGCGAACTGCCCTAAGAACGGGCCAAAATGAAGGGAATGGGCCGCCTCAGTTGGCGGCCTCTCGCGTAACGCTCTCTCCGCGCGATGTCCCTCGTTTTCTCCGCACCCGCAGGTCAGCCATGACTTTTATGGTCGCCGCAAGGACCAGCGCGCAAAGCGCGGCCTTCGACATCGTCTCCATCGTCCCCTCGATCAGGATGCCGTGGACCACGCTCCCGACGACGATGACAATCGCGAGGGGCATATGGACGACACGCCACGTTCGCGCCCGCAGTCCCAATCGCCGGCGAAGTGCAGCTATGATTGCGACGGCGAAGATTGCCCACATGGCGATCACACCCCAAGGGGAAAACGGCGTCGGCGATGAGAACAGAAGGGCGTCAATCATGTCGGGAGGACTGGTGATCCAGAGGCCCCCGACGTGGACCACCACCGCCACGACCAGCGCGCCTCCGATCCAGTGATGTACACGCCGTCCACGATAAGCCGACAGTCCCGGTAAGTATCCGCCAATCAGCAAAGGCTGAACGAGCACAAGATCCAGTGCGAAAATCCCTGCGAACCCGGCCAGTATGTAGACCGGATCGCGCCATGCGAGCAGCGGGCTCGCTGCCGCAGCGGCGATCGGCACGCAAATGGCTGCTGCAAGGGCGGCCCAGGTCAGGGTCACCTTCGCCAATTTCATCCCTGCGTTCCCAACTCGGTCAGGCCGGCTGAAGGATGAAGTGCGCCTCGAGGCTGGTATCTTTGGCGCTGCGCATCACGGGACGTAGAAAGACGGTTTTGAATTCACCGCTGTCATAGGCGAGGTGACCATGCGGCTGGCCAAAGATCGGAATGATCTGCGGCATCTCGAGGCGGAATGCCCCGTTCTTGTCGGTGAGCGTGGCCCCATGACTACGCTGGTCTCCCTCCCGCCCTTCGGTCGTGTGCGCCCAGATCTGGACGCGCTGCCCGGCAAGCGGGGCCCCGTCGCCTGCGCGGCGTACGGTGCCGGTCATCCAGAAGCCACCCTTGCCGATCCGATCCACGGTCGGCGCGCCCTTGAGGTAGTTGTTGGCTCCGCCCGGCATCGAAGGGGTCGGTGCGAGACCTTCCGCGCGGGCGGGCAACAGCAGCCCGGAAACCCCGGTTGCCAGGACGGAGCCGCCGGCGGCGAGGAGGTTGCGGCGGTTGAGTACGAAGGTGTTCATGTAAATTCCTCCTCGCGACCGTGCAGTTGCTCTGCCCAGAATACAACACCAAGCGCGAGAGGCCCAGTTGAGGGAGGCGAAGCGCGCGATGGGTCGCAATAACAGTGTTGTGAACGGGTGTGCCGGCCGCTCAACCCGCGTCGTTGACGAGGCGTACTCAGCAGCGTCCGGGGGTATTGGTCCTTCGCTCCTGGTCGCCGATGGATGACAGGCGATCGATGGCTTGTCTGCTTCCGGGACCCTAAACGGACATTTCTGCCGATCCGAGCTTTCGTCCTTTCGTCCAAGTTCGCCGAGAGACTGGTCAGAGGAGGGGATAATGCGCGCGTTTCTGCCAGCTGTCTTCTTGCTCATTTCGCTTTGGTCTACCGCGAGTCGATTTTGCTGACGATGGCCGCTCACGGGGATAAAGCAGACCATCACAGCCACGGCCGCCGACGTCTGCTAGGGGCAATTTGAATTTGGGACACCTTCGTTGTCCGATCTGTACATTCTCGCAATCCATACCGCTTTGCATTGCTGTTGAACCTTCGCGAAGTTCCCGTGACCCACACTAAGGGGCTTTGGGACCATAGGAGGTTCTGATGACGAAGCATCGAACGATTACTGGGTTCGTCGCTGTCGCTCTGCTCGCTGTTGCCGCAACCGCTGCCACCATGAGGTCGTCCTCGGTTTGGACCAACGGCTTTGTCGCCTCTACCGGCACAACCATGTTGAAGAGCCTCGAGGTTGACGCGAACAAGCTTCCGGCGGCGAGTTTTGACGATCGCTGGTTCGCGATGTCAACTTCGACACCTGGCACGCCTGAGCGCACGCTCGCGGATCGCTAGGTGCCGCCGCATCGGACGAAATTTGTAATGACCTTAGCGATTGGGTATCCGGCCGCGTGCACGACGGGATGATCAGGGAGGTACATTCACACCACACTGGCAGTCGTTCGAAATTCCAACTTTTCGAAGGAGGCAACGATGAACGTACTGAAATCTGCAATCGTCGGCGTGGTCCTGGTTTCAGCCAATACGCTGGTCCGCGCGGACGTCATCGGCGACTGGAACAACACGGCAGTGGACGTGATGAAGGCAGTCAACGTTGGCGGTAATCCGTGGACGCGCAGCATGGCCCTGGTGAATGTATCCATGTCCGACGCGGTCAACTCGGTGCAGAACCGATATTCCCGTTACGTACCAGAGCTTCCGACTGACCCGAACGCCTCGGCCGAGGCCGCGGCCGCCGCGGCTGCCCGCGAAATTCTCTTGCGCCAGTATCCTGGCCAGAAGGAGCGGATTGAAGCGGCCTTCGCAGAAACGATGAAAGCCATTCCGGACAATCCCGCACGGGCTGCGGGTATTGATTTAGGTGTAAAAGTTGCGGACGCTGTTTTCACGGAACGGCAGAGCGACGCGACAAACACGCCCGACACATATCGTCCGCTCACGACGCCTGGCGTGTGGGTACCGACCACGCCGCCGCTCTTTCCTCAGTATGCGACGGCCAAGCCTTGGGGCATGGAAAGCGCGAGTCAGTTCCGCCCGGGTCCGCCCCCGGCACTCAACGGTGCGCTTTATGCGCGCGATTACAACGAAACCAAGGAAATGGGCGGAGTGAAAAGCACGAAGCGCACCGACGCGCAGTCCGACGTCGTGCGCTTCTGGACACAGGCCAACCTTGGGCCCGCATGGTTCCAGGCTGCCAGGCAGGCTTCCGCTCGTCATAACCTCTCTCCGCCAGAAAGTGCGCGAGTGTTCGCACTGATGTCGATGGCTCTCGCCAACTGCTTCATCCTCGATTGGGACGCCAAATTCCAATACAATTTTTGGCGGCCGATCACCGCGATCCGCAACGGCGACCAGGACAGTAACGATGCGACTGAACGCGACGCCGGGTGGCAGCCTCTGAACACCACGCCGATGCATCCGGAATACCCGTCGCAGGCGGGCATCAACGCGGGTGCGGCGCGAACCGTTCTGGAAGCTGTTTTCGGCAACGGGACGGAAGAATTCGTCGCGACCGACATTTCCGACGCCCGCCATTCACGCAAATTCACCAGCTTTGCGCAACTGGCCCAGGAGCACAAAGAGGTGCGCATCTGGGGCGGTATTCATTTCCGCAATTCGCTGGACGTCGGAGATGCGATGGGTCGCAAGGTCGCTGATCATCTCGTGGCAAACTACATGAGGCCGACGAGGTAGGCCCATGCTCGGAGCCATCTCAAGGCGCCTGCTTACTGGCGGCGCGTTGTTGCTCTCCGTGTTCCTTGCCGCTGATGCGGCGGAGACCGACGACGATATGCCCGACCTTGTGGACCAGATCAAAGGGATGGCCTTGGAGGTCGCGCTCGAGTTGCAGCAGATCTGTCCCCCTGCTGCCCCCTCGGACCAGGCAGCCTTCGACCAATGCCGGCGCAGCCTATTCGGCGACTCCGCGCTGCGGCGCAGCCTCGCGACGAGACTCCTGTGGGGCCGCCGGAATCAGGACGCCGGGGCATCGCTCAATAACACCAATCTCACGCAGTTCGCGCCCGATGTCATTGCCGGCCTCTACTTGCCGCTGTTCATGTTCAGCGGTGAGTACGGCACCGAGTACGTCGAGCGCGAGCGATTGTACCTGATCCGTCTGCGTGCAGGGTTCCGCAACCTGTTGCCGCCTGGGCAGTTTCCGTATCCGTTCTGGCATCAAGAGGCGAAGTGGGGTGTTTATCAGACCGCCAATTCGGTTCTGCTCTGGGTCAATCCTAAGACCGCGAAGATCGTCATCGGGCAATTTACCGAGCGGGGCAGCGATAGCCCTGTTGTCTCCACCGAACCGATATGGCCCAAGTTTGACGGCAAATGGATGTGGATGGACAAGGAAGGAAGCATCCAGCCGCGCGTGACGCTCTTCGACGGTTTGTTCCGACATAACAATCCCCATCTGCCAAGGCTCGACTCCACCTACAGGACGCTGGCGTTGCGGATGCGCGACGCGCAATGCGACAGTTGTCACCTGCCGAACAACCCCATGCCGATGCGCCGCTTGGTGCTTATGCACACACCGGCCCACGCGGCAGGCGAGATTGCGCGGCTAATGACGGCGGTGCGTGAGGACAGGATGCCGCTGGACGATAGCGGCGCCGAGCAGCCGCTCGAACCTGCGCTCAAACGTGCGCTACTTGAAAGCGGCGCAGCTTTCGAAGAGTCGGTGATGGCCGCAAAAGAGTGGGAAGCGGCACACCCGGATTGAAAGGCACTCGACAGATCTCGTCGTCATGGGAGGTCAAGCAGATAATCACGGCCCCAGCAATTCAAGATCGCGCTGCGTTTGAGCCCGTTGGATCCATTGATCTTCAACACCCAGAACGGGCTGGCCATGGCCTATTTTTAGCTGGCCGCAACGAGGATGCCTCATCGTGGGCGGCAGCCGCTACCAGACAACAACCCAAATTTGTGGCCGGACAATACGTTCTGGCGGCATGCCGTGTGATGTCCGGACGGGTCGATCAAGCACGAGAGGCCTGTGCGCACGCAATGCAACTGGATCCAAACCTGCGCATTTCCGGAATCCTGGCGCGATATCGTCGACCTGACCATATCGAAAGATGGGCGCAGGCTTTCCGGATCGTTGGCATGCCGGAATGACCGTTGTTGGTACGTTTCGGAAGTGGCGGCCTTGATGCGTGATGTCTGCTGTTTGGGAAAGAGCGGACGTTAGGTTTGAGGCCACGACCGCATCCGGTTCCAGAATTAACCCGCAGCGAGCGTATCAAGCTTAATACGCGAGTTTCGTTGCCGCGTGCGAACGCAGGCCTATCATTCCGGGTAGTCGTGCGGATTTGAGAGGTGTCCAGATCACCAATCCAGCGTACCGCTCGACTAGGGGCGCCGCTGTAGGCGGCGTCCCGCTCAAATTGATCCTGCTGCACGCTTCACGGGACTGCCATGTCGACTGTCGAGCAAGTGCTAAAGTCCGCAGGTCGAGAGCGTCGCGCGATCGGCCGGACGCACATCAATCGGGGCGCGCTGTTATACTTTCATGGCGGGGCCGGTGTCCTTCCTTGTTGCGTTCGCGACGTGACGAATTCTGGAGCCGGCGTTCGTTTGGAGCGGCTAAACGTGTTGCCGGTGGAATTCGATCTGTCGTTCGATAATTTTCGGACGGTTCGGGAGTGTCGCTTGGTCTGGCGAGACGCTGACTTCGTCGGCGTCGCGTTCGGGGCCTGACCGTTGGGATCCAAAGCATGACGAAACGCGAACGCGGCGATCTAATTTATGGAGTCGTCGCGAGTGCGTTCGTATTTGTATTCATGATCATCATGATTTTCTCGCAATGATGGTTTCGCTTGTCGGAGGTTTCGCAGCGGCGCGGCGAGAGACCTGCAGATTGATCTGGAACCAGTTCATAGGCGGCGAAATGAGGCCGAGCCGAACGGGGGCACGCTTTCTAAGCAATGGAACGATTGTTGCCGAGATTGCTTGATTCTACACGACCGGGTGCAACGTCCCCCACGGTGTACCCGATGAAAGACGGCCCCAGTCGCTGCCCCGCCGCTGGGGCCGTTTTCCGCTTGTGTTAGGGACTCAGGACCCCAACACCCCCTGATCAACGGCCAAGTCAGTGTCGTCGCCGATGTGGTTTGGGCTTCGGAGGGTCTGTTCCAGTAATTGCGCGATACCACGCGGCGTCTGATTGTGCGCGCGCTCTGGCAGCGGCAAGGTTGGATTGTCCACGATGGAACTGACTTAGGCCTAGGTAGCAATCGGTGCGCACGGGTCCGTGAGGTATTGCTTCGCAGCTCACCTGCGCGCTCGCAACGGCGGGAGAGACCGCCAACAAGATTGCGACGACACCTACGGTCCAATATGTCATGCCGCCTCCAGGCGATTTGCTCACGCTGGCCGGTCGGACTTTCATCAAGTCGCTTGTTCTTCCGTCTGGACGGCCGTCTCAAACGGCAGCCCGGGCTTTGCGATGCCAACGCGCGCTGTGCTGCCCTTTAAGGGATTAGTTACCAGTCATTGTCAAGCTTTCCGCCATTGCAGATAGGTCGCGACGAGCGATAGCGAATTTCCGAAACGCTTTAATCCGACCGGCCCGGTTGGCGGTCTCCATAGGAGGCCCACTATGTTCAAGGGCTTCGTGATTGCAGTCTTGCTTATGCTTGGTGCATCGCAGCTAGATCAGTACTTCTGTAATGGCAGGTACACCGACGGTACTATGTCGATGCTGCGACAAATCAGGCACTCCTTTCGCAGTTGAAGGTCGCTTCGGTGGACGCCGCTGCGCGCAGGGTCCCGCGTCTGCGAAGGTTTACGCAGTCGAGCCCTATAACTACCGCTGGTTACTTCCGGCCAGCGACTGTTGCTCGCCCTTTGGTGCACGGCTTCGCGCATCATCGTATCCAGCGCGATAGCGCCCGATTACGCCGGTAGTTGGCCGCTGGTATGTCCGTTCACCGCGGTAGACCGGAAGTCGCCGTGGTCCGGTCAAACCGACGCGAATGATCCAAAGCGGACGTCAGCCGTACGCCTTGCAGCGATGACGCGAACCGTTAGTATCACGCGGAATGATCGCAATGTCCGCCCTGGGGCGTAAAGCAGACATACAACGACGTATCATGAGAAGTTGAGAGGGAGACCCGTTACATGAGCATCGCCGATCCCAACAAAACGATCCTGACGGGCGAGAACCCGTTTATCCGCTTGAGCCCGAAGGACGGCGAACCGAACTCGACAGAGGCGAGCTATTGGCGGATCATTTTTTCGCCGGCTGGTCCCGGACACGTTCTCTACTTGAAGAGCGAGCTGACGGAAGGTCGCTGGCGCATTTACTCCGACAACATCGCGATGGCGCGGTGGCTGCAGTCTACCGTACAGGGCATGCTCAATGCCGAACTTTCCGACATAGCCATCCCTTGTGCGGACGCGCAATTCTCCAAAGCCGGAGATCCGCGCTACTTCTGGACTGAACATATCAAGTCGCACGGCGAAGACATCTCACTTACCTGGTTCGATATCGGCGAACCGCTGCTCATCCACTCGCAGCCGAACCAGATTCCCGACCGGCGCTACGGCGTGTGCACCGTGCTGATCCCGGCGCTCGGCACGCGTCTCGTCCGCAACGGCGTCGAGGCGCAGGGCCGATCCTGGCCGCGGGAGCGCGAGGGGCGGCCATTCTCGACGTCGGCGTTGGCATTCTCGGAAAGCTGGACGGAAGCGGTCTGAGGCGGAGCTGCCAATCAGTCTCCGCCTTCTCCGAGCCTTGCATCAGCCGGAACATGTCGAATTGACGAGAAGGCGCCTCATGCTGCCGGCTACGCACTCATGATCTCTGTACGTCCGCTCGTTGGTGTCTGCTGCTGGCACCTGGCGGACAGCGACATATTAGCGAGCCCGCTTTGCCGCCAGAAGCGGGCATTTCGGGTTGGCTTTTGACGGTGGGCTCAATTGGTCAGCGCAACACTCTAATTTTTTAGCAAAGCTGGAGTGTGGACAAGAAACAGCGACGTCGCATTTACTAGGCGGCGCCTATTGTCCGTGACGGTCAGCCACACCTGGCCTGTTTTCCCTTTCTGACCCATCGGCACACCGGCGAGTTTGGCCTCCGAGCGCGGCTTTTGACACGGCCTTGACATGCGCATAGCCAGACACCGGCCACCAAGTATGCTACTGACGGTTTAATTTCCGAGCCTTGGGGGTGCCCTTGAGCAACCAGCATTTAGAGCGGCGACTCGCGGCGATTCTGGTGGCGGATGTTGCGGGTTCTTGCCGCTTGATAGGAATCGACGAAGAAGGGACCGTAGAGCAACTCAAGGTTCTGAGAGCGGTCCTCTTTGACCCCAAAGTCACCGAGTATCGTGGACGCATCGTCAAGAACACGGGTGACGGCGCGCTTGTCGAGTTCGCTAGTGTGGTCGACGCCGTGCGATGTGCCGACGAAATTCAACGCGGTGTGGCCGAACGAAACGTTAACGTGCCACAGAACGAACGGATCGAGCTTCGTATAGGCATTCACGTCGGTGATATCATCATAGAAGAGCATGATATCTATGGTGACGCGGTCAATATTGCTGTGCGCCTCGAAGGGATTGCAGAACCGGGTGGCATCTGCATTTCCGAGGATGCCCGCCGACAGATTCGGGCCAAGGTCGGCCTCGATTACGACGATATGGGTTCTCGGACATTGAAGAATATCACCGAACCGATACACGTCTGGCGGGTTCGCCCAAACGGTCCAACCACTGCACTTGATGGTCAGACGGCATTCCGCGAACTACTTGCAGTGCGATCTGCTACTGGCACGGCTGAATCAGAATGGCCACCCCAGTCAATGGCCGGCGACCAAAACGCGCCGGCTCTTTCAGTGCTGACCGATCCGAGATCGCACCAGATGGTCGGGCGTGACGCCACACTCCAGTCGTTGGAACGGATAACCCAACGCATGCTGACCGGGCAGCGACAAATCGCTCTCGTCACTGGAGAGGCTGGAATCGGTAAGACGGCCTTCATCGAAATGGCCGTGGCCCAGTTAGCGCAGCACGGCGTCGATTTGTTGTACGGGCGTTGCACGGAGAGGTTTGGAACCGATGAAGTCTTCCTGCCCCTGATCGACGCTCTGGTAACCCGCTGTCGCGCGGCAGATGGTGAAGAACTGCTGACGGCAATTCGTAACCACGCGCCAACCTGGCTGCTGCACATACCGGGCGCGGTCGATGCGGCCGAGCGTGCTGCGCTCCAAAGCGAAGTATTTGGCGCCACCCGCGAGCGCATGCTGCGCGAATTTTGCGATCTCTTGGAAGCACTGAGTACAATTCGTCCGTGGGCCTTTGTTCTTGAGGATTTACATTGGAGCGACTTTGCAACGCTGGACATGCTGTCTCGCTTTGCGCGAGGCACTCGCAAGGCGTCGGTGCTGGTGCTGGGTTCTTATCGGCCGGCTGATAGTGCCATTGGCGGTCATCCAATCCGGCGGTTGCATCAGGATCTGGAGATCCACGGGTGTTGCACCGAGTTGCGACTAGATCGATTGTCGCGCGCGGCAGTCGAGCAATATGTTGGGCTGCGATTTGGCGACAGCGCGTTCGCTCCAGCCATGGCCGGCGCCGTGTTCGAGCGAACCCAAGGGCAGCCCTTGTTCATCGCATCGCTGCTCAAGCATTACATCGATCAGCGAGCGGTTGTCGAAATGGACGGCGTCTGGCGCCTGTCATCGGAGAAGGCGATTTCTCAGGATGATGTGCCGGACGACTTGCTGAATATGATCACCTATCAGGTAACCCGCCTTACGGAAGAGGAGCGGCGGCTGCTCAACGTTGCCAGCGTGGCCGGTGTGGAGTTTTCTGCGGCGCTGGTGGCCGCGGGCTTGTTGCGCGACACCGTCGAGGTTGAACGTGACCTGGATACATTAGCCCGCAAGGACCATATGTTGGTCCGGGCGAGTGCAACCGACTGGCCGGATGGCACGTATTCGGGATCATATGCCTTCCGTCATATTCTCTATCAAAATGTCATTTATCAGCATCTTGCAACGGGAGAGCGCGTGCAATTGCACAGGCGCTTGGGCAATCGATTGGAAAAGGCGTTTGATCACCGCACCTCGGAAATCGCATCGGTGCTCGCGCTCCATTTTGAGCAAGGCCGCGATTTTGCAAGCGCCTTGCGCTATCTCGCACAAGCGGCGGAAAGTTCCGCCAAGCGGCTCGGCCACTCGGAAGCGGCCAGCTATCTGACGCGCGGTCTAAGTATTCTTGATCGCTCCGATGCGGCCGACCGGTTCCGGGCGCGCATTTCCGTATTGCGACAGCGTAGCCTGGCCCTTCGCTCAAGTGGCAATCTCGCCGGCTCCGTAAGTGATCTCAACGAAATGATTGCCTGCGCACGACAAGCCGGCGAGCTTCGGCAGGAGGTCGCCGGGCTTCTCGCGCTTAGTCGGTACTGCTTGCATGCCGATCGGAAAGCCTGCCTCAAGGCAGCTGAAGATGTGCTGGCCAGAAGCCAAAACCTCGAGGATGACGCCTTCAAGGCTATGGTCCAAGGCAGCAGCGCCAGCATCAACCTGTATCTCAAGGGATGGCAGGACAAGGATGCCGCTCTTTGCAGGAAAGCGATGGAATTGAGCGAAGGCGCGCAAGACCACGGCACGCTGCTCCGTCGTTACGGGATCGAGGGCATTCTCGACTGTTGGAGGTCGCGGTACCAGGAGTGTCGTCGCTCCGCCGCGCATGGAAAACGCTTGGCAAGCGAGGCCGGAGATGTGTACGTCTTCGTCATTTTCAACATCCTGGACTCGACCGCGCTAATCCATCTGGGCAAGTGGCGGGAACTGCAGCTCGAAACCACGACGGCCATGGAGTTGGCGACGAAGAACGCAAACGCACCGGCCAGTGCGTTGTGCCGTTTGACACTCGCATGGATGCACGCCGAGGCGATGGATTTTGATGGAGCCCGGGCGCTCTGCGAAAGCGTCGACGACAGGATCCTCAACAGAAATCAGTTCGCCTATTTTATTCATCGAGCGGTCTTGGCGAAGGCCTTCGTAGGACTGGGCGACCTGGGACAAGCAAGCAAACAATTCGACGATGTCCAGCACCGCCTCGAGGAGGATGGCGTCCCGCTGGACTTCACGATATTCACCCAACTCTATTATTGCCTGGGTGAATATTGTCTGCGGATTGCCGAATTGAATAAGGCGCGTAGTTGGGCCGTCCAGCTTCGCGACTACGCCGCTCCGGCGCCCGATCGCAATCATCTGGCGCTCGCCCATGGTCTGTTGGCCCGGATTGCGTTTGCGGCAGGCGACTGGGAGGAGGCACGGGATCACTTGTCCCGCGCCTTGCCGATTGTCGACGATGCCGATTTTCCTCTCGCCGCCTGGAGAGTTTATAGCGCCGCTACCGAAATCTACATGAGTATGGGAGAAACCGAGGAGGCGATTAAATACCAGAACCGCTTTTCGACGGTTCTACGCACTCTCGCGAAAAATTTTGATGCCGACGATTACCTGCACAAGTGTTTGTTGACGGCTGTGGCGACGTATACGGCTCGATGGGGTCTTGCCGTCTAACGCCTGTTTGCCCTGCGGTTCTTAACCTGCTCGCTGCCACGCGGAAGTTAATGCTGCCGCAGCAATCTTTTGGTGCCTTCGTTCTGCGCGCGACGGATGCGACAAATCAACCCGACGGGCAAATCAGTTCTTATTTTCAGAAATCAGTCAAGTCTAACATTTCGGAAAAACAAAAATATTCCACTTCCCTTCGACCCCAAATCACCAGCACATTCTCACCCATCCCGTCCCACTCAGAGGGGCGTTGGCCATCGTCACAACGAGGGACGGGTCGCGGTGGACGCCTGGTTCACGTCTGACGACGGCGTGGATTAAGCGTACGGCAAAACCGTGTGGTCCTGGCGCCCGTTGCAGGCGTCAAGCTGTCGGAGAAGCGCAAGCGGAAACGGCAGTGACGGAGTCAACCAAGAACTCGTCTCCGGGGAGATCACGGCATAAGCCGTAAAGCCATTGCGCAGGGAATGTCGGATGTTCTCCGCTGCCCTGTATGCTCGTGTGCAGCCTACTTAGCACTAACCGCACACGGGACCGCGGGTGCAGCGCGCATCCGGCATTCCCTGCGCCCTCTGATTTTCGAGGGTGAAGAATTTTCTATAACTCGGGCGCATCGCGTCGCGAGAATGCGAAACTATTTCCACGTCGTCCCGGCGAAGGCCGGGACCCATAACCACAGGAAGAAGTTTTGCGAATGGTCTCTGCTACCGAGCTTCATAGAGAGATCACGCGGTATGGGTCCCGGCCTGCGCCGGGACGACGGCGCTCTTTAAAATTCGAATCCGTTGCAACGCACCGGCTGCACCGACCCCGCTAAACCGGCTCGTAGCTCTCCGTCGCGCAGGTGTCTTCCGCCTCGACGTGGCGGCGATCGAAAATCGCGCCGTTGGAAATCGTGATACGATAGGTTTGCGTGCCGAGCGGCTTGCCGTTCACCGAGGTCAGCTCAGCCTTGACGCAGGCGGTCCAGCCCGTTCCGCGCAGCTCGGGGCGCGGTGCCGAGAACTGTACTCCCCTCGGATTGGATGCCGCCAGGAACACCGAATCCAGTTTTTCGCTGAGCAGACGCTTGAGGTCCGGCGGTGCCTCGAGCGGCGGCGGTTCGGGTGCTTTGGCGCGCATGAATTCCGGCACCGGCGAGCGGACGTCGGCAAAGCCGCAGCCTGCCAGCACAAGCGCAACGCCCGCGATCAACGCAATGTGAACAATGACCCGCCCCATCGCCGGCTTTCTACCCCGGGACGGCGAAAATTGCGCCCCCCGGCGGCGATCAAATTGTGCGGCCGATCGGGTCACGCCGATCAACATTTGCTGAACAGCGCATCCGGACAGGCTATCATGCCCCGGATACCGATCCCGGGATTGCCATCATCCCGACGGAACGTAGCCGAACAGGATGGCGAAGAAAGCAAGGGCGATGAAGACCATTACGATTGCGGCATTCATTCTGGCGTTGCTTGCGATGCCGGCGCACGCCCAGGGCCGGCGACAGCAAGGTGGTGCTGAGGAAACGAGAGCGAAGCAGGACACCAAGCCGAAGGTGGACGAGAAAGCCTACAAGGCTGCGCTCGATCGAATTCCCGAACCGAAGGAAAAATACGATCCCTGGGGCGTCGCGCGCCCGGCGGAACCCGCCAGGAAATCCAAGTAATCCAAGAAATCCAAGTAAACCAAATTGATTACATCAATCGCGTTGGATTTATGCCTGCGACAAATTCGTCGTTGAACTGAGTCTGTGTCCCACCTCACACTGCCTGACTTGCTTGAACCTTTACCACCAAGACCTTGACCAATTTGCAGCCTGCATTGCCGGAGGTGGCCCCATGTTTCGTCACGCGCTTTTCCATCTGGTGTTTCCGGCGGCGCTGCTGCTGGGCGCGCATTCCGCCTCCGCCGAAAGCCGTCTCGCGCTGGTGATCGGTCAATCGGCCTATAAATCCGTTCCGGCGCTGCCCAATCCGATCAACGACGCCAAGGCGGTCAGCCAGATGCTGATCGATTCCGGCTTCGAGGTTTCGACCGCTTCCGATCTGTCGCAAAGCCAGATTCGCGACCAGCTCTCCGAGTTCGCCGGCAAGGTCGCGTCCAAGGGCGGCGATTCCATCGCGCTGGTGTATTACGCCGGACATGGCGTGCAGATCGACGGCGAGAATTTTCTGGTGCCGGTCGACATCGATCCGAAGCGGGAATCCGACATTCCGATCCAGGCGATTCGGCTGAACGACGTCTTGAACACGCTGACCTCGGCGCCGAGCAAGATGCGTATCCTGCTGCTCGATGCCTGCCGTAACAATCCGTTCCCCAGCATTGCCAAGAGCGCGGGCGGCGGGCTCGCGATCATCGACGCCAAGATCGGCGCGCCGAATACGTTCCTGTCGTTCTCGACCTCACCCGGTGCGGTGGCCGAGGACGGCACGGGCAGCAACAGTCCCTACACCACCGCGCTGATCGCCGCGGCCAAGGAAACCAACATCCCGATCGAGGAAACCTTCAAGCGCACGCGCGTGTCGGTCAACAAGGCGACCGACGGTCGGCAGACGCCGTGGGACAGCTCCTCGCTGACCGAGGATTTCAGATTTTCCGGCACCCCGGTGGCCGGCCCGAAGCTGGCTGCGACCAAGAAAACCGTCGAGGAGTGGACGCGCGAATTGAAGGGCAAGCCGGTCGAGGCCGCGAATGAAATCATCGTCGCCGATGGCACCGATGAATCCTACGAGGCGTTTGCCGTTCTGTACGCGCAGACTCCGCTCGGTGCGCTGGCCCGCGACTGGCTCAATCGGCACAAGCGCATGGTGGCGTGGAACAATGCGGTGATCACCAACACCGCGGCGGGCTATCGCGCCTTCCTGACGAGGTTCCCGGACAGCGATTTGACGCCGACCGCACGCACGATGGAAGAACGCCTGCGCAACCGACCCGAGATCATCCCGGCGGTGGCGGTGAGCGGTGGCGCTACGCCGCAGAACGTCGCGCTGACCTGTCCCTGCACCCCGCCGGCGTCAGCGCCGCAGCTGAAGAAGAACAATACGCCGATCAAGCGCGTCGATCCGGATCCGCCCAAGCGCGTCGAGCGTGCGCCGCCGAAGCGGGGGCGCGGGCCCGACTACTATGATGATGAAGTGGTCTATCGCCGCCCGCCGCCGCGCGAGGTGTATGAGCCCGTCGGGCCGCCTGTCGGCGTCGGCATCGGGATTGGCATCGGTGGCGGCGGCTATGGCGGCGGCGGTCATCAGGGCGGCCGGGGTAGATACTGAAGCGGCAATCACGTAATCGATCTTGCAGGAGAGCGCCGCGCGTGCGGCGCTTCTCCTTGCGGAGATAGCATGCGAAGCCTGATCGGCCTGTTCGCCTCGCCCTCGTTGTCGCGCTGCTGGTGCTCGCGGCGTGGCGCTGGCACCGCCGCCGTCGTGCGAAACGTTATCGTGCTCTGTTTGAGAATCCCATGTAGCGCAGCGTAATTGCGGACGTTCGATTGAGCACACGCGGTGCTTGCGCATGCATTCGGATTTCGATTACGACATTGCCCGGGAAACGTGCTGGCGCGGTTTTCCGGCATTGGTGCCGGCTTTCGCTGTCATGCGCCAAGGGAGAGCATCATGAAGACGACTGTTTCGATCCTGTTTGCGGCGGCGCTTACGCTGTCATCCGTTCCGGCGCATGCCGTCGTGCTCGATCTGTCGACCATGACCTGCAAGCAGTTCGTCGATGGTGGTGATGACACCATCAAGATGGTGCTGACCTGGATGGACGGCTGGTACAAGGGCGACTCCGACGAGGCGATCATCGACACCGACGTGTTCGTCGAGAACGCCAAGAAGTTCGGCACCTATTGCGGAAAGAATCCGACGATGAGCATCGTCAATGCCGCAGAATCGGTCCTCGGCAAGTAACGCCTGAATAACTACAGCATCGCGAACGCGCTCGAGACCATCGCCACCGGCTTGTTGTCGGTGGCGCTGGAGAGCGTGACGCGGCCGAAGCTCATGGTGCGCCCGAGGCGAACAACGCGCGCATCGGCCAGCACGTCGGAGGCGGTGACCGCGCGCATGAAATGCGTGGTCTGATCGACCGTCGTCATCGGGCGATAGCCGCGATTGGCGGCCACGTTGGCAATCACCATCGCGGTGTCGGCAAACGCCATCAGCGCCTGGCCGGAGACAACGCCGCCATTGCGGCACAGCCGTTCCGAGAACGGCATGCGCAGGATCGCACCGGGCTGCCAGTCGGCCGATCCACCCGGCGGCGGGGTGAAGTCGAAACCCTCGATCGACAGATTGAGGTCAAGCACCCACGGTGCAAACACCTCGTCCAGCACCCGCTTTGCTTCCGTGATGCCGAATGCCGCGGTCTGTTCCTGTTGCATGAATGGTTGTTCCTCGGACGATATTTATCCGCCCATTGTAAGGGGCATTCGGCCGAAATGACCATGGCAAGCCCGGTCGGCATTCCCAAACGACCGCCTGCATTGGCTTGAAAATGCCAGACTTGAGGGGCATGATCGCCGCTTCGGGGAGTGGGGCGCGTTCATGTTTCGCCGGGTGGTATTGATTTCGAGCCTGATTGCCGTGGGCCTTGCGCTTAGCGGCTGCACCAAATGCGGTCCGATCTGGGACGACTGGATGCAATCCCCCAAATCCTGCAAGTCGGACCGGCTTTGATCCACCGTGGGCGCGCGCTTGGCGGCGCGGCTGCGGCGGTGCTATACCGCCCGAAAACGCCGGGGGAGAGCGTCCCAAAGGAGAGCCTGTTATGAGAATTCTGAGCGCGGCCGCGATGATGGTGTTGCTGATGGCGCCCGCTTACGCGCAAATGCCCAATCTCAACCTGATGCCTGAAGTCGCCACCAGGACTCCGGAGGAGAAGGAACAGGATGCGGTCAGGGATAAGGCCTACAAGGAATCGCTGAAGAAGATTCCCGACTCCAAGGCCTCTTCCGATCCGTGGGGAACCGTGCGCAGCAACGACACGCCCAAGGCGGCTGCGCCAGCCAAGCCGAAGACCGGCAGTGCGGCCAATACCCCTCGCTAGCCGAAAGCCCCCATAGCGCAGACTCGGAATCGTTCTCCGCCGGCCCTATATTGAACGTGTCGTCATGTGTTTCGGAGTTGCGGCATGGTCATGCGCCCGCGCGATCTGGCCAGCCGGATGGCCACCCGGCGCAAGCCGGATGATGGCTATCTGCGCGAGACCTTCACGCTGCCGCGCGAGGTAGCGCGGACGAGGGCGCGCGATTTCCTCAGCCGCTATCCCAAGGCGGCCTATTTGAGCGCGGTCGAGAGCTGGCGCGAACTACCCGGCGGCGACATCGAATTCACGATGCGGCGGCTTCCCAGCGCGGACTAGAAAATCAGGCATTGGTCGCAAGTCTAGTGCTGCGGGCCAGCACTTGGAGCCCAGCGCTTGTTCGCGGCCACCGCCAAGGCGGCCGCTTGGTTGTCGAGATGGTGCTGGCAATGCAGGGAACGGCGAACTAGCCAGATGCGCTTTTTTTCCGCTCGCGGTTGATCCGCAGCTGTACCCGTCTCACCGCGAGCAGATAGAGTTTGGCTTCGGTTTTGCCGGTGACGACCCTGTCGTCAATCCGGAATTGCCATTTCCAGATACCCGGAGCAACCGCAGTCACGGTGTATTCGACGCCCTTGTAGATCATGAAGCAGCCCTGTCCGACCCAAGCCGCATTCAATCCGAGATTGTCACTTTAGATTGTAAATATTATTTGATGCCCGTTGAGGGAATGGGCGGGTGCGGGGCCCCGAACTGGGAGGTCGCTCCGCGCCCGGTGTGCCTGAGCTCGCGGTCAATCTTCAGCTGAACGCGGCGCATCGCGAGCAGGAGCAGTCTCGCTTCCGTTCTTCCCGATCTGACGAGGTCACCGATCCGGAATTGCCAGTTCCAGATCCCCGGGGTTTCCGATCTTGTCAGCGTATATTCTATACCTTTGTGATTCATAGGGAATCTCCCCATACGCCAACTGAATTAACTGAGTTGGGCGGGCAAAGTTTCCATTTGTCCGATAGCGTACTTTGCGGTCGTCTAACGATAAAGCGCGCCTGTGACACGCGGTGATCGCTATGCGAGGGGCAATCCCGCGTTCGGCAGTTGGGGTGGCCAAGCCGCCTTGCCGGCGCGCCCACGAGCCGCGGCTTGTTGCTTGCCGGCAGCGCCTGGAATGCCCGCGGAGGCAGTCTTTGACCTTCCTGACCTCTCCAAAACGCACCGCGCCGCGCAAGCGGAATATACTCGCTTGGCGGCGCAGGCTTATACCCCGAGTGATGCAATGTCCCAGGCAGCAATATGTCTTGGCGGCCCTGCAAAAGGTTCAACGTCTGCTGTTAAAAAAATCCGATGCTGAAACGAAGCATCGCTGCCGCCGTATCTGTCTGACGGTGGGGTGGTCCTCCAGATTATTCCCCGCTGTCGGCGACCCCGTCCGTATGGCCCCATGCGGCGGGGTCGTTTTGCTCTGGCGACGCGACCGGCGCGCGGCTTAATCGAACGTGACGCCGATGCGCTTATCCTTGCGCCAGACGATATGGCACGGCCGCTTCAATTGTTCTGATGGCACGAACAATGTGAAGCGGTCCGGGATGAACAGCGGGGTCACGACCTCGAGCGCTGCGCCGGAGGCCGAGAGATTCCGAACGGTGCAATCAATCCCGCCGCCGCCGAACTCGATGGTTCCGGCCTTCAACGTGCGACGCCGCGGTGCGATCCGGGTCTCGTCCATAGAATCTCATTATAGCACTGATTCACCTGCAAATGGATGGTGGGTCCGGGTTCGCGCGGGGGTAAGGCGCGAACACAAGGCGAAAAACTGGCGACCATCCGGTTGGGAACTTTGTTCTTGTCCGGAGAACTACGGGGGAAGGCCGCCTTGCGACGACGGCCTGGCGCCGCATTAAGGTTCGCTCGCCGGAGCCTTTGCGGATCCCGCCTTGAACGCATTTTTCAGGTCGCCCAAGAGGCCGCCAATGAAAGGCGGCCTCTTCAAAGCGTCGGTTACGGCAGGGTTGTCGCGATGTTCCTGATGGTACCGGTATGGAAGCGAATGACGGCTACGACATGGTGGTAAAGATCGCTCAAACGGCCGCCGCCGTTCACGGCGTCCAGTTCGTCGATGGTCAGTTCGCCGACGTTCAGTTCATCGATAGGCTTCTGGCCAATCTCAATCATGCGTCTCTCCTTTGATGGGGATTACGACAATCACGTTGCAAGGGTGCGCTCGGATGTTCCCGTTGGCTGTGACGGCTGGCACACTCCAAATCGCGTCGAGCGAAGGCACCGATCAATTCGCCGATCATCGCCGCACAAGTTGCGTTGAGCGGATACGCGGTCAGCACAGCTTCTCGCAACTGGCCGAAATAGGACGTCAGGCATTCTTGGATGGCGCTGGCGGCGTCCTCAAACAAAAGAGGCCGCCAAGCAAGGCGGCCTCTCAATTCCGGTTTGCCGGACCGGCACTATCGCATGTGCAGGGTCATCTTCTGCGGCGATACCAGCGGCTGGTGCACGGCGTCCAGCAAGCGGGCGCCCAAAGCCTTCAGGTACGCGTCGACGATCCGGTCGAGGATGGCGCCGCCGCTGACCTGTTCGAGTTGTTCAAACGACATTTCGCAGATTTCGTTGTTGAGTTCGGTCATGTCCGTCTCCTGTTTGCGTGGGCAGGACCATTCCCGCCACCCTGGATGTCAGGGATAGGCTGACCCTCGACGCACCGCTGTGATGACCGTCACACGACGGCTCAGACGCAAAATCGCGAAAACAACCCCATGCAAAGTAGAATAGGCCCCGCCGATGATGCCGAGTCGGGTATTGGCCGAAATGGGACACCCGTGAAGGCAAAGTAGCCACTCAAAAGCACAACGCCGCCAAGCTGAATAATGCTTGGCGGCGCTGCACCCGAGCTGGAAATTGCAATGCCCCAGCCTGGAGTATACGTCCGGGACAGGACAAGGTTGCTGAAAAGGGACACAGAATTTCGGGAACAAGTGGCAATGGGCGGAGTTGTGAAGGCGCTGCCAGTCCCAATTGCCCCGGCAGCACAAGCGGCCCCAGTGCCTCTTCCCCGAGGCTGGGGCCGTTTCTTTGGGCGCGCTTAAGACAGCTTCGAGGGCACGGCAAGCGCCAGTGCTTCGATAGCCAGTTTCACGAATGATGGTGGCAGCGCGCCCTTTGCTGGTGAGAGAGACAACGATCAGGATAGCAATACGCTGGCTGCGGGTTGGATGCGCAACAAAGTCGTTCGCGAAATCAATGTGCGGTTATTGGTCGAAGGGAAGATGGACCGATAGAGATCGGCAAACTTGATCAAAGTTGCTCGAGGCCAAAAGCAAAAGGAAGTCTTGGAGGACGATGACGAAGAAGGGGCCGCCAACGGAGGCGGCCTCGGAGCCTTGTTCACGGTCGGAGAACTACGGGCAGTGCCGACTCGGGCGGCCTCGTTTACGCGACGGGCGGGTAGCTGGGTTTCGGAAGGCTGATTGCACTGGAATTGATGACGCCCTTCGAAATGACTTTACCCCCTGAGACCGATTCAAGCGCATCGTCGGTCAGTCGCTCCGCATCGGTCAGTTCGCGAATTTCATTCTGGTTGTTCATGGTCCCGCTCCGCGTTACGGCGCCCTTGTGCGCCGTTGATCTGGAGCGAGTATGCCGGGCGGCTATCGGGGCGACTGTGACAGTCGTCACGAAAGCGTCCCTGCAAAGGAAAGAGGGCCGCCAACTGAGGGCGGCCTTACTTTTCTAGGCTGGTTCTGGTGGTTGAAGTCCAGGAGAGGAAAGCCACTCGTTGATGTGAGAGGCCGTCTCTAGCTGCCTGATCTTCCTGAGCAGCACTTCCTTCTGAGGACCAGGTTTGAGCTTGGTTGCCTGTGCTTCCAACCGGGCCTTCTCAGCTGCAATTCGATCTTCAAATGTGTGAGGAACGGATCGGCGACGCTGCATGATACAACCTCGTTGCTGACGGGTCCTAACCGTAGGGTTTGCATGTCCGATCCTATAAAATTCCGATCCCGGACGTCGGTTCCGAAGTGAACACTCCAAAAAAGGCCACTGCGCATTTCAACTTCGGCCACCACTAGGGGTCGAAACAGGCCAGTACCGGCCGGTCCGACCTACCCATTTAGGGGGATGAACAGAGCGCGGCAACATCGCGGCGCTGGTGAGGGCCAAAAGGGGCCACCTCAAAAATCACAAGGGATCATTAACTTAGAATGGGGTTGAGAGGGGCCAGCACCGATCTCTCTAAAAGAACATATTGCGAACATAGAACAAAGGTGGTACAAGCATTCACCGTCAGTCGAATCCCCTGAGATCCTCGTCGTCCGTTTGTCCCGCTAGCGAATCCCCGCCATAAGGAGCACCCATGTCCGCCACTGCCCTGCGTATCGTCGAAGGATCCTCCATGGATAAGACCAAGGCCCTGTCCGCCGCGCTCTCCCAGATCGAGCGCCAGTTCGGCAAGGGTTCTGTGATGAAGCTGGGCAAGAACGATCGCTCGATGGATATCGAGACGATTTCGTCGGGCTCGCTCGGGCTGGACATCGCGCTCGGCGTCGGCGGCCTGCCGAGAGGCCGCGTCGTCGAAATCTACGGGCCGGAATCCTCAGGCAAAACCACGCTGGCGCTGCATACGGTGGCCGAAGCCCAGAAGAAGGGCGGCATCTGCGCCTTCATCGACGCCGAACATGCGCTCGACCCGGTCTATGCCCGCAAGCTCGGCGTCAACATCGACGAGCTCCTGATCTCGCAGCCCGACACCGGCGAGCAGGCGCTGGAAATCTGCGACACGCTGGTGCGCTCGGGTGCGGTCGACGTGCTGGTGGTGGATTCCGTCGCCGCCTTGGTGCCGAAGGCCGAACTCGAAGGCGAGATGGGCGATGCGCTGCCCGGCCTGCAGGCGCGGCTGATGAGCCAGGCGCTGCGCAAGCTCACCGCCTCGATCAACAAATCCAACACCATGGTGATCTTCATCAACCAGATCCGCATGAAGATCGGGGTGATGTACGGCTCGCCGGAAACCACCACCGGCGGCAATGCGCTGAAGTTTTACGCCTCGGTTCGCCTCGACATCCGACGCATCGGCGCGATCAAGGAGCGCGATGAAGTCGTCGGCAACCAGACCCGCGTCAAGGTCGTAAAGAACAAGCTGGCGCCGCCGTTCAAGCAGGTCGAATTCGACATCATGTATGGCGAGGGCGTCTCCAAAATGGGCGAAATCCTCGACCTCGGCGTCAAGGCCGGCATCGTCGAGAAATCCGGCGCCTGGTTCTCCTATGACAGCCAGCGGCTCGGGCAGGGGCGTGAGAACTCGAAGGCGTTCCTCAAGGCCAATCCCGACATGACCGCAAAGATCGAGGCTGCGATCCGCCAGAACTCCGGCCTGATCGCCGAACAGATTCTGGCTGGTCCCCCCGAGCGCGACGCCGACGGCGAAGAGCCGGCCGACGAGTAGGATTTTCCGGACCTCGGATCGCATGATCCGGGTTTCGACATAGCGGGTGCTGAGGACGTTGAGTTGCCGACGTCTTCAGTGCCCGTTTTGTTGTGTGTAGGCGGGTGACGAACATGACGCGGTTGGTTTTGACATCGAGCGATTCGGCAGGCGGGTGCCTGCTGCGCGCCGGGGTCGGCGATATCGTAATTCCATTTGGCTTCCGGCTCGTCTGGGGCGAATTGCCATCCGACGCGAAGCTGGAAGCCATGTTGGGGCCGGGCTTACTGGATCGTTTTCTACCGCACCGGCTTGGCAAGTTTCATTCGGAAGAGGTGGGGCCGCTTGATCTCTGCGAACGCTGCGAGACCGTCGAATTGTGGTTCGACCTCGAGCCGAACGCACAGCTCTTGCTCATTCAGCTTCTCGATTGCCTGAGTTCGCGCAAGAGTATCGTCTCGAAACTGAGCTTGTATCAGGCGGACGTCGACATTGCCCAACAACATCCGGAAACGATTTCGGAATGGAAGCCGCCCGGCATTAGAATCCAAATTGAGCATACCGAGGCGGCCAGTATGGCTTGGCACGCTTATCGACAGCCGACGCCGCGGCATTGGGCTGATTTGCTCGATAAGGATCTCAGCGCTTTGCCGCAGCTTCGGCAGACCGTGATGGAATTACTCGAAGAACTACCCAGGCCTGCAACCGGCCTAGGCGCGACCGAAATGCGAATGCTGGAACTGGTCGCGGCCGGCGACGTAACTCCGTTCGACCTTTTTCCGGGCCACAACAAGCAAAACACGCGGCGAGTGTTCGGCTATTGGGAGGTCGGCGCGCTGCTGGACGGCTTGGCTCGCGGTCCGGCACCTGCCGTAGCCGGCCTCGAGGAGGGACCGTTTACGGACGAGATGCATGATGACGCTGACCGTCTCGTGCGATACAGAAAGAGCAAACTGTCGCTGACCAAGCTCGGCGAGGCCGTCTTGGCGCAGGCTGAAGATTTCAGCCGGCACAATCCGATGCACCGCTGGTGGGGTGGGACGGAATTGACCAATGACAATCTGTGGCGCTGGGATCCGGTGAACCGCGCGTTGGTCGCGCCCTGATTTGTAGGATGGGTATCGCTGCGCTCCGACGAAGCTTACTCCGCTGCCTGCGCGTAATCCTCGACTGGCGGGCACGAGCACACCAGGTTGCGGTCGCCATAGACGTTGTCGACGCGGCCGACCGGGCACCAGTATTTGTCCGTCCGCGAGGTGCCGGCCGGGAAGCAGCCCTCGGCGCGGCTGTAGGCGCGGGCCCAGGCGTCGTCGGCGATGTCGTGCACGGTGTGCGGGGCGTGGCGCAGCGGCGAGGCCTCGATCTTCCAGCGGCCGCTTTCGACCTCGGCGATCTCGTTCCGGATCGCAATCATGGCGTCGCAGAAGCGATCCAGCTCCGCCTTCGATTCGGATTCGGTCGGCTCGATCATCAGCGTGCCCGGCACCGGAAAGCTCATGGTCGGAGCATGGAAGCCGTAGTCGATCAGCCGTTTCGCGATGTCGTCGACGGTGACGCCGCTGGTCGCTTTGAGCGGGCGGGGATCGACGATGCATTCATGCGCGACGCGGCCTTTTGCATTTTTGTACAGCACCGGAAAATGCGGATCGAGTTTCGCCGCGATGTAGTTGGCGTTGAGGATCGCGATCTCGGTCGCCCGCGTCAGGCCTTCGCCGCCCATCATCAAAATGTAGATGTAGGAGATCGTCAGGATCGACGCCGAGCCGAACGGGGCGGCCGACACCGGCCCGATCGGATGCGGGGTAGCGCCATCGGTCGCTGGGTGGCCGGGCAGGAACGGCGCGAGGTGCGCCTTGACGCCGATCGGTCCCATGCCGGGGCCGCCGCCGCCATGCGGAATGCAGAACGTCTTGTGCAAATTGAGGTGGCTGACGTCGGCGCCGTAATCGCCGGGCCGCGACAGGCCGACCTGCGCATTCATGTTGGCGCCGTCGAGATAGACCTGTCCGCCATGGCCGTGCACGATGTCGCAGATATCGCGGATATGCTCCTCGAACACGCCATGCGTCGAGGGATAGGTGATCATGATCGCGGCGAGATTTTTCGAATGCTTCTCGGCCTTCGCGCGCAGATCATCTACGTCGACGTCGCCTCTGATGTCACAGGCGACCACCACCACGTCCATGCCGACCATCGCGGCGGAGGCCGGGTTGGTGCCGTGCGCGGAGGAGGGGATCAGGCAGATTTTGCGCTGCGGCTCGCCGCGCGCGGCGTGATAGCCGCGGATCGCGAGCAGCCCGGCATATTCGCCCTGCGCGCCGGAATTCGGCTGCAGCGAAATCGCCTCATAGCCGGTGATGTCGCACAGCCATTTTTCCAGCCGTTCAAACAGTGCGTGATAGCCCCTGGCCTGTTCGTTCGGAGCAAACGGATGCAGGCTGCCGAACCCGGCCCAGGTCAGCGGGATCATCTCCGCCGTGGCGTTGAGCTTCATGGTGCAGGAGCCGAGTGGAATCATCGCCCGGTCGAGCGCGAGATCGCGATCGCTGAGCTTGCGCATGTAGCGCAGCAGCTCGGTCTCGGAGCGGTGGGCGTGAAACACCGGATGGGTCAGGAACGCGGTGGCGCGCTTCAACTCGGGCGGAAGGTCCTCGCGTACGCCAATCTCGATTTCCGCGTAGGACAATTTGCCGCCGAACGCGCGCCACACCGCCTCGATCACGGCCGGCGTCGTGGTCTCGTCCACGGCAATGCCGAGCGTGCCGTCACTGATCCGCAGATTGATCCTCTCAGTGCGGGCGCGCGCGACGATCTCGTCCTGCTTCGCAGCAGTCGCCACCGTGACGGTGTCGAAGAAATTCTGTGACGCCGGCGCAAAGCCGAGCTTGCTCAATCCCGCCGCCAGCACGGCGGCGCGCCGGTGCACCTGGCGCGCGATGTACGTCAGTCCTTCGGGGCCGTGATAGACCGCGTACATCGAGGCGATCACCGCCAGCAGCACCTGCGCGGTGCAGATGTTGGAGGTGGCCTTTTCGCGGCGGATATGCTGCTCACGGGTTTGCAGGGCGAGGCGATAGGCCGGCTCGCCGCGCGAATCCACCGACAGCCCGACGATGCGGCCGGGCAGCGAGCGCTTCAGCGCGTCGCGCACCGCCATGTAGGCGGCATGCGGCCCGCCGTAACCCATCGGCACGCCAAAGCGCTGCGCCGATCCGATTGCGATATCGGCGCCGAGTTCGCCGGGCGAGGCCAGCAGCGTCAGCGCGAGCAGGTCGGCGGCGACGACGGCAAGCGCCCCCTTGGCGCGCAGCGACGCAATTGCGGGGCGCAGATCACGCACTGTGCCGGAACTGCCGGGGTATTGCAGCAGCGCACCCAACACGTCCGCCTTGTCGAGATCGGCGAGGGGATCGCCGACGATCAGTTTCCAGCCCAGCGGCTCGGCGCGGGTGCGGAGCAGCGCCAGCGTCTGGGGATGCACGTCCGCATCGACGAAGAACGATTTGCTCTTCACGCCAGAGAAGCGCTCCGCCAGCGCCATCGCTTCCGCGGCGGCCGTGGCTTCATCGAGCAGCGAGGCGTTGGCGACGTCGAGGCCGGTGAGATCGCAGATCATGGTCTGGAAGTTGAACAGCGCCTCCAGCCGGCCCTGGCTGATCTCGGGCTGGTACGGCGTGTACGCCGTGTACCAGGCCGGGTTCTCCAGGATGTTGCGCTGGATCACGGCGGGCAGAATGGTGCCGGAATAGCCCTGGCCGATCAGCGAGGTGAACACCTGGTTCTGCGCGGCGAGTTCCCCCATATGCGCCAGCGCTTCGGTCTCGCTCAACGCGCGCCCGAGATCGAGCGGCGTCTTCTGCCGGATCGAGGACGGCAGCGTCTGGCTCATCAACTCGCCGAGGCTCTTGGCGCCGACGCTCTCCAGCATCGCCGCGATGTCGCGGGGTGAGGGGCCGATGTGGCGGCGCACGAAATCGGTGGCGGCCTCGTTGGTATGCTTGAGCGGCGCGTTCATGGCTATTCCTCTTTATTCGCCGTCATGCCCCGCGAAGGCGGGGCATCCAGTAATCACTGGCTTCAGCGGTTGAATCGAGATGTCACGGCGTACTGGATCGTCCGCCTTCGCGGACGATGACACCGGATATGTGGTTATGAAGCGCTTCATCTTCTCACGCGGTGTGCTTGGCGTAGGCGGCCTCGTCCATCAGGCCATCGAGTTCGCTCTTGTCCTTGATCTTCAGCTTGAAGAACCAGGCCTTGCCGGCGGC
The DNA here is from genome assembly GCF_018130125.1 of Bradyrhizobium sp. AUGA SZCCT0177. Classification (NCBI taxonomy): domain Bacteria; kingdom Pseudomonadati; phylum Pseudomonadota; class Alphaproteobacteria; order Hyphomicrobiales; family Nitrobacteraceae; genus Bradyrhizobium; species Bradyrhizobium sp. AUGA SZCCT0177. Next base: position 161,071 of record NZ_JAFCMA010000008.1, read on the forward strand.
GTCGGAATTCACCAGCGCGGGTTCGGCGGCGAGTTCCTCGTTGACTTCGAGCACGTCGCCGGAGATCGGCGCGTAGACGTCGGAGGCGGCCTTGACGGATTCGACCACGGCGGCGGCCTCCGCCTTCTTCAGGCTGCGACCGACCTTGGGCAGTTCGACGAACACGACGTCGCCGAGCTGCGACTGCGCATAATCCGTGACGCCGATGGTGGCGACATCGCCCTCGATGCGGAGCCATTCATGGTCAGTTGTGAACAAGATCGTCATGAGACTTCCTTCAGCGTTTATAGGTGTTGGGAACGAATGGCATGGGCGCGACCTGCAGCGGCAGGCGCTGGCCGCGGACTTCGGCGAAAACTTGCGTGCCGGTTGTGGCGAGTGACGACGGCAGATAGCCCATCGCGACGGGTGCATTGAGGCTCGGGCCAAAACCGCCTGAGGTGACCTTGCCGATCGGCTGGGCCGAGGAGCTATCGGCAAACAACACCGCGCCTTCGCGCACCGGCGCGCGGCCTTCGGGCCGCAGGCCGACGCGGCGGCGCGCGGCGCCTTTTTCAAAATGGGCAAGAATGGCCTCAGTGCCGGGGAAACCGCCGGCACGCGCGCCGCCAGTTCGCCGGCTTTTCTGCACCGACCATTCCAGCGCGCCCTCGACCGGGCTGGTCGTGGTGTCGATGTCGTGGCCGTACAAACAAAGTCCGGCCTCGAGCCGCAGGCTGTCGCGGGCGCCCAATCCGATCGGCAGCACGTCGCTGTTCTCCAGCAGCGCGGTCACCAGAGCTTCGGTGTGTTCAGCCGGAACCGAAATCTCAAACCCGTCTTCGCCGGTATAGCCGGAACGGGAAACGAAGCAGTCGAAGCCCGCGACCTTGCGCGGACCGGTGTCCATGAATTTCATCCCGCCGACATCTGCACAAAACTTCGCCAGCGCGGATTCGGCCTTCGGCCCCTGCAGCGCGATCAGCGCGCGGTCGGCCAGCGAATCGATCACGCAGACATCCGAAAGGTGCGCGCGCAGATGCGCCTCGTCCTCGGCCTTGCAGGCGGCGTTGACCACCAGAAACAGATGGTCGCCGAAATTCGCCACCATCAGGTCGTCGAGAATGCCGCCATCGGGATTGGTGAACTGCGCGTAGCGTTGCCGCCCGGGCGCCACCGCCACGATGTCCTGCGGCACCAGCCGCTCCAGCGCCAGTGCGGCGTCCTCGACCTTGCCGGATTTCGGCCGCAGCGCGAGCTGGCCCATATGCGAGACGTCGAACAGGCCGGCGGCGCTGCGCGTGTGCTGGTGTTCCCGGAGCACGCCGGCGGCGTACTGCACCGGCATTTCATAGCCGGCGAACGGAACCATCTTGCCGCCGCGTGCCACATGGAGCGCGTGCAGGGGTGTGTGATGTAAAGGAGATTCGTCGCTCGCCAGCATCCCAAGGACCCTCCAGGGTTCGGGGACCAGCCCCCGAAAACCCAAAGAAAGCCCCATCTGTCGCTGTGCCTGAGAGTATTATCCCGTCGGCGGACACCCCTGGGCCAAAGCCCTTCGGTGTCTCTTTCCAGATGCTAGTCCGTCACGGGGTCCGTTTGCCTGAGAGTTTCCGGGGCGGTTGCTCCTTCGGCGCCGGCGCTTAAGCCGATCTCTCCCGACGTGACGTCTTGAACATAGGCAGGAAAACACGGCGCCACCATGGCTGTCAACGCACGGCGGCAGCTATCAACCAGTCTTGTGTGCTGCGGCAAGCCTATGATCCGCCTGCACAGTTTCTGGACACCGCCTTTGGCCTTGTCTAAAAGCGTTGCGCCGGCAGAGAAGGCTATTTGCGGCCTGACCCGGTCCTATTTCCGATTGGATGAACATGAGCGGCGTCAACGAGATCAGGTCGACATTTCTGAATTACTTCAAGGCGAATGGTCATGAGATCGTGGCCTCGTCGCCGCTCGTGCCGCGCAATGACCCGACCCTGATGTTCACCAATGCCGGCATGGTGCAGTTCAAGAACGTCTTCACCGGCGTCGAGAAGCGCTCGTACCAGCGCGCCACCACCTCGCAGAAATGCGTCCGCGCCGGCGGCAAGCATAACGACCTCGACAATGTCGGCTACACCGCGCGCCATCTCACCTTTTTCGAGATGCTCGGCAATTTCTCGTTCGGCGACTACTTCAAGGAGCGCGCGATCGAACTCGCATGGAATCTGATCACGAAGGATTTCGGGCTGAAGAAGGACAAGCTGCTCGTCACCGTCTATCACACCGACGACGAGGCGGCCGCCCTTTGGAAGAAGATCGCGGGCTTTTCCGATGATCGCATCATCCGCATCCCGACCTCAGACAATTTCTGGGCCATGGGTGATACCGGGCCCTGCGGTCCCTGCTCGGAGATCTTCATCGACCGCGGCGAGCACATCTGGGGCGGTCCGCCAGGCAGCCCGGAGGAGGATGGCGACCGCTTCCTCGAATTCTGGAACCTCGTCTTCATGCAGTTCGAGCAGGTGACGAAGGAGGAGCGCCAGCCGCTGCCGCGTCCCTCGATCGACACCGGCCTCGGGCTGGAGCGCATGGCCTGCATCCTGCAGGGTGTCGAGAGCGTGTTCGAGACCGATCTGTTCCGTCATTTGATCGATGCCACCGCATCCGCGCTCGGGGACGGACCGCAGGAGCAGAACGTGGCGTCGTTCCGCGTCATCGCGGACCATCTGCGCTCCTCGGCCTTCCTGATCACCGACGGCGTGCTGCCGTCGAACGAAGGCCGCGGCTATGTGCTGCGCCGGATCATGCGCCGCGCGATGCGCCACGCGCAGTTGCTCGGCGCGCGCGATCCCTTGATGCATCGTCTGGTCTCGGCGCTGGTGCGCGAGATGGGCCAGGCCTATCCGGATCTGGTGCGGGCCGAAAAGCTGATCGAGGAAACGCTGCGGCTGGAGGAAACTCGCTTCCGGAAGACGCTGGCGCGCGGCCTTTCCATTCTCGACGAGAAGAGCAGTTCGCTGAAGAAGGGCGACATGTTCGACGGCGATACCGCGTTCACGCTGTACGACACCTACGGCTTCCCGCTCGATCTCACGCAGGACGCGCTGAAATCGCGCGGCATCAGCGTCGATCTCGCCTCGTTCACCGATGCGATGGAAAAGCAGAAAGAGAAGGCGCGCGCGTCGTGGTCCGGAAGCGGCGATACCGCGAGTGAGAACATCTGGTTCCCGCTGCGCGAAAAACTCGGCGCCACCGAATTCCTCGGTTATGAAACCGAGAGCGCCGAGGGCGTGGTTTCCGCGCTGGTGAAGGACGGCAAGGATGCTGACAGCCTCAAGGCCGGCGAGACCGGATCGATCGTTCTGAACCAGACGCCGTTCTATGCGGAGTCCGGCGGCCAGGTCGGCGACACCGGCGTGATGATCGGCGAGGGCGTCAAGTTCCGCGTCACCGATACGCAGAAGCGGGCCGGCGATCTCTTCGTGCATCAGGGCACGGTGGAGCAGGGCACGCTGAAGGTCGGCACCGCCTTGCAGCTCGAGGTCGACCATATCAGGCGCTCCTCGATCCGGGCGCATCACTCGGCGACGCATCTGCTGCACGAGGCGCTGCGCCAGGTGCTCGGCGACCACATCGCCCAGCGCGGCTCGCTGGTGGCGCCCGATCGCTTGCGATTCGATTTCGTGCACCAGAAGCCGATCACGGCGGAAGAAATCGCGCGCATCGAGGATATCGCCAACGAGGTGGTGCTGGAGAATGACGAAGTCACGACGCGCCTGATGGCGGTAGACGACGCCCGCGAGGCCGGGGCGCGCGCACTGTTCGGCGAAAAATATGGCGATGAGGTGCGCGTGGTGTCGATGGGCAAGCAGGCCCGCGACCAGGGCCAGAACACGCTCGGCTGGTCGGTGGAATTGTGCGGCGGCACGCATGTGCGCCGTACCGGTGACATCGGCCTCATTTCAGTGACCGGCGAAAGCGCGGTTGCCTCCGGCGTCCGCCGCATCGAGGCGCTGACCGGACGTCATGCGCGCAAGCACGCCAACGACACCATGCAGCTTGCGAGGAATGCGGCCGGCGAACTGCGCACCTCGGTCGAAGAGATGCCGGCGCGCATTGCCGCGCTGGTGGAAGAGCGCAAGAAGCTCGAGCGCGACCTGTCGGATGCGCGCAAGAAGCTCGCGATGGGCGGCGGCGGAGGCAATGGCGCTGGGGCTACCGGCGGCGTGCGCGAAGCGGGCGGCGTCAAGCTCCTGGCGCGTGCGGTCGAAGGCGTCGAGACCAAGGATCTCAAGAGCCTCGTCGACGACGGCAAGAAGCAGATTGGCTCCGGCGTGGTTGCGATCGTCGGCGTCACCGAGGATGGCAAGGCCGGCGTGGTGGTCGGCGTCACCGCCGACCTGACCTCGCGCTTCAGCGCGGTCGATCTGGTCAAGATCGCCTCGGCGACGCTCGGCGGCAAGGGCGGCGGCGGGCGGCCCGACATGGCGCAAGCCGGCGGGCCCGACGGCACCAAGGCGGATGCCGCGCTGTCGGCGATCGAACAGGCGATGGCCGGCGCGTAGCGACGCGCTGCGCGATGGCGGGGACGCGCCCGACGACTAGGCGCGTCGCTCAGGGTTTGCGCAGGAACACATAGTCCGCGGAGTAGGGCACGTTCAGGAAGCTGCCGATGGTCTCGCAGGCGCCGTCGCGCTTGCCGCCCTTGGTGTTGATCCGCTGCACAATGGTGGCATCGGCGAGGACGCCGCTGCCGCGCCTTGAGGTCACTTCGAGCTTCAGCCACGGGATGTCGTTCGCGGTCGTGCCGGGGGCGTTGCCGGCGACCTTGGCAGCCACCGCGCTGCCGTCGCTGTGTTCCCAGTTCGGTCCGGCGTAGTGGCGGCCGACGGTCTTGCCGTCGGCGAGCAGCGTCGCGATCGGTTCGCGGAACGACCAGATCGCCTTGCCGTCGGCGCCGGCCTTGCATTCATAGACCTGCGCGCCTTCGGCATGCAGGGTCACGACGACGCTTTGGCCTGGTGCGCCGATGGCTTCGGGAAGCGGTTCGGCGGCGCGTGTGGTCGCTGAACTCGCAAGCAGCAGGAGGGTAATCGCGGCAATCCGAAGAGGAGGCATGGCGATACTCCGAACTCGTCATGGCGAGAAGCGGAAGCTTCGCTCGCCATGACGTTAATAGTCTTGCCGATGACGAGGCGGCTTACTTCGCTGCCATCGCCTTGGTGAGGTTCTCCGCGACCTTGTCGAGGAAGCCTGTCGTGGAGAGCCAGCGCTGGTCGGCGCCGACCAGGAGCGCAAGGTCCTTGGTCATGTAGCCGGCCTCGACGGTATCGACGCAAACCTTCTCCAGCGTGTTGGCAAACTTCGCCAGTTCCTCGTTGTTGTCGAGCTTGGCGCGGTGCGACAGGCCGCGGGTCCAGGCGAAGATCGAGGCGATCGAGTTGGTCGAGGTTTCCTTGCCCTTCTGGTGCTCGCGGTAGTGCCGCGTCACCGTGCCATGCGCGGCCTCGGCTTCCACGGTGTCGCCGTCCGGCGTCATCAGCACCGAGGTCATCAGGCCGAGCGAGCCATAACCCTGCGCCACCGTGTCGGACTGCACGTCGCCGTCGTAGTTCTTGCAGGCCCAGACATAGCCGCCGGACCACTTCATCGCCGCCGCCACCATGTCGTCGATCAGGCGGTGTTCATAGGTGATCTTCTTCGCTTCGAACTTGGCCTTGAATTCCTTGTCGTAGATGTCCTGGAAGATGTCCTTGAACCGCCCGTCATAGGTTTTCAGGATGGTGTTCTTGGTCGAGAGATAGACCGAATAGCTCTTGGCGAGGCCCTGGTTGAACGAGGCGCGGGCGAAATCGGCGATCGAGTCGTCGAGATTGTACATCGCAAGCGCAATGCCGGCGCCCGGCGACTTGTAGACTTCGCGCTCGATCACCTGGCCGTCGTCGCCGACGAATTTCATCGTCAGCGTGCCCTTGCCGGGGAACTTGAAATCAGTGGCGCGGTACTGGTCGCCGAAGGCGTGACGGCCGATGATGATCGGCTTGGTCCAGCCGGGCACCAGGCGCGGCACGTTCTTGCAGATGATGGGTTCGCGGAACACCACGCCGCCGAGGATGTTGCGGATGGTGCCGTTGGGCGACTTCCACATTTCCTTGAGGCCGAATTCCTTCACCCGGGCCTCGTCCGGGGTGATGGTGGCGCATTTGACGCCGACGCCGACCTTCTTGATGGCGTTGGCGGCGTCGATCGTGACCTGGTCATTGGTCTTGTCGCGGTATTCCATCCCAAGGTCGAAATACATCAGGTTCACGTCAAGGAACGGGTTGATCAGCTTGTCCTTGATGTACTGCCAGATGATCCGGGTCATCTCGTCGCCATCGAGTTCGACGACGGGGTTGGTCACCTTGATTTTTGCCATGACGGAGGGGGCCTTTTTTGGAAAACCGCGCGTTTAGCGGCGGATGGGATGGTGGTGCCGTCGCTATAGCATCCGAAAACGCGGGCTGGAAGGCGATTGGCGGTGCGGATATGGCTGGTTTTCAGGCGAGCCCGAAACGCCGTTCCAGCCAGCTTCGCGCCTTGCCGGGTGGCATGGCGCGGATCACGGCGGCGGCGCCGCGGTTCTGCCGGTGATGGATCTCGGCGATGTGCAGATAGAGCCGGGCGGCACGCCAGCTGCGGTCCGGATGGCAAAGCTCCAGAATTCTGCGCCACACCGCATTGGCATGGCTGGGATGCTCCGCGAAGCAGGCGCCCCAGAGAATCTCAAGCGCGTACGCCTTCGATGCGTGGGGCTCAATTCGAGAGGCCAGATCAAGGCACTTTTTGAGTTCGCGCTCGGCAAAGACAAGCCGTCCCTGTTTGAACGGCCATGCCATCACGGCCACCGTGCCATAGGCGTCATGGCATGATTGCGCTTCACGCGCGGCTTCTTCCAGGATCGACAAGGCCGCGCCCGGGTCCGCATATTCCGCAACCGAGGCGAGAGCCTGAACGCGATACCACGCATCGGGGCAGCCGCGCGCCGCCTGCAGCGCCTTGGCGGTGTCGGTCGGCGCCAACTGTCCCGCCTGCTGACGTCCGATCAGGGACGCATGTGAAGGCCTGGGCGTATGCGGACGGCGCTGTTGCTGCGAAGACATGAAGCTTTGTCGCGGTGCGCGCGGACGCGGTTCGCAGCAAGATTTCCCTCAGAACGCTGCCTGCGTCGCTGTTCCCGCCACCACATACCAGGTCACGAACAGGCCGCAGATCAGGGCGCCGGGCAGGCTGGAGCCGGTCCGCCGCCAGGTGAAGGTCGCGACCACGGCGCAGATCGCCAGTAGCGGCACGAACTGGATGGCGACGATGGTCGACAGCGGCACGAAGCCGGGATCTGGCAGCGGGTTGAACAGCTTTCCGGTCAACCAAAGCGTGCCGTATTGTAATACCAGCAGCACGATGAAGCCCAGCGTCAGCGCCAGGATGTTGGTGAGGTAAAGCCCGGCACGCCCCGCCGCCATGGTCGAGAAATTCCGGTGCAGCACATGCAGCGCCACCACGAAGAAGGCCGTGAACGGCACCAGGTAGATCAGGAAAATCATCGCTTGCTTGGCGCTCATCAGCTTCAGCGCCACGATCCAGAACCGGAAGTCGATCTTGAAGGCGAGGTCGCCCAGCCACAGCGCTGCATAGCCGATCGCGACCGTGGCGACCGCGATCACCACGGACTGGCCGATAATACCGGCCCGGCTGGCCCGCTTGGGCGCGAACGGCATCAGGGCCAGCGTGATCAGGGCATTGATGACGGCCCAGACCATGATCTGGTTGGTAATCCCCTGCGGCAGCCAGGCCGACGGTTTTACAAAAGTGCCCGCCAGCGCAAAGGCCGGGTAGTAGGTCAGCGCCGGGATGAACGCCGACAGGATGAAGGCCGCGGTCCAGCGCCGGCCGACCGCAGCCGAATGCGCCGGCATAGTGCCATCGGCGATCTCGGGCAGCCGCAGGCGGGAATACATCCTGGCTTCCAGCAGGGCATCAAAGGCCCCGATCAGGAGGGCGACGAAGCCGAGCAGGGCGATCAGCGTGCCAAGCTCCTTGCGGAACCAGATCTGGTCATCGGCCGGCAGCGGCGTGCCGCCCTTCAGGGTTTTGGCGAACCAGTCGAGGCTGTAGCCGATGGCTTCATGGGAGATGTGCTCGGCCGGGTGGGTGATGGCGGGGGTGTAGAGCACCCGCGCGGTTCCCTGGGCGATGTCGCCATAAACCTTGCCGGGCTCGACCGGCCCTTGGGTACCGAACATGGCCCACAATTTGGGGCTCTGGGTGACGTCCCGGGCCAGATCGACGCCCCACATCAGGGTCGAAAATTCCTCGTATTGGGCGAACACCAAAGCGGTGTTGCGCGGCCAGGTCGGGGTGCCGTCGGCGGCGAACGGCTTGCCGGTCGACGACCCCTCCAGCACCATTGACTTGTAGTCGTTGGGCATGGCTGTCGCCGCCGCCAGCACGGTCCAGCCACCCATCGAATGACCCTCGAGGCCGATATTGGTCTTGTCGACGAACTCGAGGCCGCGCAGATAGGCCAGTCCGTCCGGACCACCAAAACCGTTGGCGAAGGCGGGCGGGTCGCTATAGCCGTGGCCGGTCTGGTCGAGGGCGAGGACGACATAGCCGCGGCGGGCGAACTCGATGGCAAAGCCGTCCTGGGTCTCGCGCGAATTGATGTAGCCGTGGACCGCCAGAATCCCCGGCGCCGGAATCTGCGGCGTGGCATTCGCGGGGATGTAGAGCAGGGCACTCATGGTGTTGCCCTTGGCGCCCTTGAACCTGACGTCCTGGATCCGGATGCCGCCGGACGTCTGGGTCAAATGGGCCAGCAGTCCGCCGGCCAGAATGAGGAGGAAACCGACAATCGCCAACGACCATCTGCCGCGCATGGACGTCTCCTCTTTTGGCCTCAGCCGTTGAACCGGCCGCCTGTTTGTTTGCAGCTTCGCTTTGAGTGTGATTGTTAGCCTATCCGAAAGCCGTGCGCGTACAAGCCGCGAGCGATCAAGCCCAATTCAGGCTTTGACCGAACTTTCGGAAACGCTACTAAGCCCGTTATCTGGCTTGAGAATTCTGGCCGCTGTTGTGGCCGGTCATCGAGACATGGAATGAGGTTTTGAATCAGGTGCTTCGCATCCTGATTCAAAACCTTCAGAAGTTGAATCAGCTTCCGAACTTGAATCAGAAAGCGACGCGAGAAATGTCCGGGTCTGGGACCGATAAAACCAAGTCTGGTTTGGACTTAGCTGGACCTGTTGTGATCCTTGTCGAACCACAGCTCGGCGAGAATATCGGCATGGCCGCGCGAGCGATGGGCAACTTCGCTCTTTCCCGTTTAAGAATCGTGAATCCGCGCGACGGCTGGCCGAACGTGGCGGCGCAACGCGCGGCGGCGGGTGCCGACCAGATTCTGGAGAGCGCCGAATTGTTCGACACGGTCGAGCAGGCGGTCGCGGATCTGACGCTGTTGTTTGCGACCACCGCCCGCGCGCACGACCAGGCCAAGCCGGTGGTGGCACCTGCCAATGCCGCGGCTGAGATCGTGGCCCATGTCGCCGACCGAGGCGGGGTCGGCATCATGTTCGGCCGGGAGCGCTACGGTCTCCAGAACGAGGAGGTCGCGCTCGCCAACCGGATCATCACCTTCCCGGTCAACCCTGGTTTCGCCTCCCTCAACCTGGCGCAGGCGGTGCTCTTGATCGGCTATGAGTGGTTCAAGCTTTCGACCGGCGGCGCGCTCCCGTTCGCGATGCCCGAAAGGTCCGAGCCGGCCTCCCAGCATCAGATGCAGGCCTTCTTCGACAACCTCGTCCGGGAGCTCGACAAGGTCGAGTTCTTGCGCCCGGCCGAGAAGCGGGACACCATGCTGGTCAACCTGCGCAACATCTTCACCCGGATGGACCCGACCAAGCAGGACATGCACACCCTCCACGGGGTTGTCATGGCGATCGCCGAGGGGCGCAAGGGTCCGGCCAAGGGCGGCGTGCTCGACGGCGAGCAGGCGACGAGGTTGCGCGCCCTGCTGGCTGAGCATGGCCAGGCGGCTTCGCCGTCGGAGAGCGGCGGAACCGTCCGTGGCCTGGCCCGATTGCTGCGCCGCAATCCGACCGACGCCGAGCGCATGCTGTGGCAGGCGCTGACCCGCGACCGCCGCTTCGCCGGCCAATTCAAACGCCAGACTCCGATCGGCCGCCACATCCCCGACTTCGTCACCTTCGTGCACCGGGTCGCGATCGAACTGGTCAACTCGTCCGAGTCGGAGGCGATCGTCGCCGACCGTGCCGCGCGGCGGAGCTGGCTGGAGGCGCGCGACTACCGGGTGGTCGAGATGCGGGTGGCGGACGTGGAGAGGGACCTTGACGCCGAGTTGGGGCGGCTGGAGGGCGCGATCTCCAGTTCGACTTGACCGTTGTCGTTGCCGGGACCGCGCGCATACACGCGAGCAGGGTACGAAACAACCGAAGGCTGTGACAACGATGCGCTCGATTGCTATTGTCCCCGGCGTGAATTCCGCCTGGGGGCATGATGCCGAAGAGTAAATACCGCGCGCTGGTCGGCGCGGCGACAATTTTGATGACGCTGATCGGTGCGTCGCATGTGTCAATTTCGAGTGTCCGCGCGGAATTGCCCCCGGCGGCGAAGTGCAACGGCGGTGCTGTCAGCCTGGACGATCGCATTGCGGCTTGCACGGCCGTGATCGAAGCGGCGACGGCCATGATGCCACACGTGATCGTTGCACACTTTCAGCGCGCCCGGCTTTATCTCGAGAAGGGAGAGGCGGACCGGGGGATCGCCGACTACAGTCGGATACTCGAACACGATCCGAACAATATGCGTGCCCGTCTTGGCAGAGCATCTGCCTACAGCGGGAAGCGCGACCTGGACGCAGCGTTCGCCGATTACGCGAAGGCCGTCGAACTCAATCCAAAAGATGTTTACGTCTATCTGGGACGGGCTAGCGCCTATCTGGCCAAGGGAGACATTGACGGCGCGATCGCCGACTATGGCCGCGTCCTTCAGCTTCATCCCGAAAATTTCACCGCATTTGTCAACCGTGCCTACGCCTACACTCTCAAGGACGAGCCGGACCGCGCCACGGCTGACTGCAATCGTGCGATCGCGATCAGCCCGGAGCACCACATCGGTCGATACTGCCGCGGCCAGGCTCACATGGCCAAGGGCAACATTGACCTTGCATTGGCCGAATTCAATCAGGCCATTCAGCTCAATCCAAGGGATACCCGGTCCTATGCTTTCCGTGCCAACGTCCTTGGTGCCCGAGGGGACCTCGAACAGGCGCTGAACAGTATCAAGCAGGCAATCGAACTTGCCCCGAACGATTTCCGTCCCCATCGCTGGAAAGGGTTCATCCACTTTCAGGCCGGGATGTTGTCGGAAGCCTTCGATGATCTCGGCCGAGCGTACGAGCTCAATCAGAAGGATCCCTATACGCAGCTGTGGCTCGATCTCGTGCGGCAGAAGAGTGGCCAACCGAGCCAGCTTAATGAGATCGCCAGGCAGCTTGACATGTCGCGATGGCCGGCTCCGATCGTCCGCCTATTTCTGGGCGAGATGGAGCCGGAGGCCGTGCTCGCGGCCGCGGACGATGCCAACGCTCGGAAAAAAAGAGAACAGGTCTGTGAAGTAAATTTCTACTCGGGCGAATTGGCACTGCTGCGAGGCGCAAGAGAAGAGGCCAAGCGGCTTTTCCAGTTCGCCGCCGCTGAATGCCCCAAAGACTTTATTGAGTGGCAAGCCGCCAACGCTGAGCTCAAAGCAATCGGGACGGCCCCGTGATTCCCGCGATCCAGATCGCCTCTAGCTGGCGCCGCCAAGCCGGAGGACTATCTCGCGAGCTTCAAGATCAGGAAGTCATCGTAAACGCCGTGGACTTGTAGCGCGCGGGGCCGAAATCCCGAGCGCCTTCATGCGCGACGCCAGCGTGGTCGGCTTGAGGTCGATCAGCTCGGCGGCGCCGCCGGCGCCGAACACCTTGCCGTTGCAGGCGGCAAGGGCGGCCAGGATGTTGGCGCGCTCGTGATCGCGCATCTCGGCTGACGTCATGACGGCCGGCCGCACGTCGCTCTTCTGGCGGCTGGCGCTGGCCGGCGAATGCGCGCCAACCGAATCCGGCAGGTCGATCCGCAGCCGTCCATTCTGCGACAAGATCGCCGCGCGCTCGATCACGTTCTGCAGTTCGCGGACATTGCCGGGCCAGTCGTAACGCTGCAGCCGCCGCGCATCACCTTCCGACAGCCGCAAATCGGACTTCAGCTCGTTGCTCTCGCTCATCAGGAAATGCTGGGCCAGCAGCGGAATGTCCTCGCGGCGGTCGCGCAGCGGCACGGACTCCACCGGAAACACGTTGAGCCGGAAATACAAATCCTCGCGAAAGCGGCCGCGCTGCACTTCCTGCTTCAGGTTCCGGTTGGTGGCGGCGATCACGCGCACATCGACGGTGCGGGTGCGCTCCTCGCCGACGCGCTCGAAATTTCCCTCCTGCAGCACGCGCAGCAGCTTGCCCTGCAGCTCCAGCGGGATTTCGCCGACCTCGTCAAGAAACAGCGTGCCGCCATCGGCGAGTTCGAACCTTCCGATGCGGTCGCGCACCGCGCCGGTGAAGGCGCCTTTGACGTGCCCGAAGAATTCACTCTCGAACAGTTCGCGCGGGATCGCCGCGCAATTGACGCGGATCAGCGGCCGGTCGCGGCGGTTGCTGGCTTCATGAATGGCGCGCGCGATCAATTCCTTGCCGGTGCCGGACTCGCCAGTGATCATCACGGCGGCCGTGGTCGGCGCGACCAGTTTGACCTGGCGCAGCGTCTTCTGGATCGCCTCGCTCTGGCCGATGATGCCGCGCGGATTGGTCTCGATCCGGATCTCTTCCTGCAGATAGGCGTTTTCCAGTTCCAGCCGCTCGCGCAAGCGGTCGACTTCGGCAAGCGCGGCGTGCAGTTTTTCGTCGGCCTCGCGGCGGTGGCTGACGTCGCGAAACACGATCACGGCGCCGACGACCGTGCCGCGGTCGCGGATCGGCGTCGAGGTGTACTCGACCCATACCGGAGAACCGTTCTTGCGCCAGAACACCTCGCCATCGACGTTGTGGATCGCGCCGTCGCGAAACGCCGCATAGATCGGACAATCCTCATCGGGGTAATGACTGCCGTCATGGTGGCTGTGGTGGACGATCGGATGAATCGCCTTGCCGACCAGTTCCTCGGCAGTCCACCCCAGCATCCTTTCTGCGGCCGGATTGACGAAGGTGGTCTTGCCTTCGGCGTTGACGCCGTAGATGCCTTCGCCGGCGGCGCGCAGGATCAACTGGTTCTCGCGCTCGATGTCCTGGAACACGCGCTCGACGCGCTGCCAGGCGGCGAGCCCGCCGCGCATATGGTCCTCGGCGGTGGCATCGACATAGCGGCGGCGGCGCTGTTCGAGATCGCTCATCGTGAGCAGGATCAGCGCGCGTCCATCATGCGGCAGCATCGATCCCGTATATTCCAGCCGCAGCTTCTGGCTGGTGGCGTGACGCGGCGTCAGTGTGTTGGTCCAGTAGGCACCCTTGTCGAGCACCGCCTGGCTGAACACGATCAGCGCAGGCACTTGCCCGGCATGCAGCGCGCTGAATTTGGTTTCCCGCAGCAGCGTGCGGTCGTAGCCGAGCAGGGTGCAGGCGGCGGGATTGGCATCGATGATTTCGTCGGTGTCGGGGTCGAGCAGCAACGTCGGCTCGACCAGATAGTCGAAGGTGAGGGTGCGCAGATCGATGTCGCGCGCCGTTGCGGCATGCAAATGCGGCGTCGAGTCCATTCCCAAAACTCCGAGAATTCGTAATTTAGCTACGAGTTTTCGTGTATCACGATTTTTCGTAATCGACAACAAACCAGCTAAATCACTGCATTAATTCGGCAAACGCGGTCGGATCGGGCTGGCACACTCCTTGCGTAATTGACCCCAGCGTCACGCAGGAGGTTTCATGTCCACGTTCGACAATCCGTTCGATCCCGCCCGCCGACTCCATGCCCAGGGTTGCTGCTGCGGCAGGCACGTTAGCGATGCCGAACATGATGCCGACGCGCAGCTCGCGCTGCAGCCGGCGGTGGCGGCTTCCGAAGAGGCCCGCTTTGAGAACGTGGTCGCATCCGCCGTGATGCGCGCGATGTTTCCGCAGGATGTGGCGCGCCGCGCTTTCCTGAAATCGGTGGGAGCGGCGACTGCGGCCGCCGCGCTGTCGCAATTCTTCCCGCTCAAAACCGCGACCGAGGCCTTCGCGCAAGGCGGACCGCTGGAAAAGAAGGACCTCAAGGTCGGCTTCATTCCGATCACCTGCGCGACGCCGATCATCATGGCGGCGCCGATGGGGTTTTACTCCAAGAACGGCCTCAACGTCGAAGTCATCAAGACCGCCGGCTGGGCCGTCATTCGCGACAAGACCATCAACAAGGAATACGACGCAGCCCACATGCTGTCGCCGATGCCGCTCGCGATCACGATGGGCGTCGGCTCCAATCCGTTGCCCTATACGATGCCGGCGGTCGAGAACATCAACGGCCAGGCCATCACGCTCGCGGTCAAGCACAAGGACAGACGCGATCCGAAGACCTGGAAGGGTTTTAAATTCGCCGTTCCGTTCGACTACTCCATGCACAACTATCTGCTGCGCTATTATCTCGCCGAGCACGGCATCGATCCGGATGCCGACGTGCAGATCCGCGCGGTGCCGCCGCCGGAAATGGTTGCCAACCTGCGCGCCGACAATATCGACGGCTTCCTCGGCCCCGATCCGATGAACCAGCGGGCGGTCTATGACGGCGTCGGCTTCATCCACATCCTGACCAAGGATATCTGGGAGGGGCATCCCTGCTGCGCCTTTGCCGCATCGAAGGAATTCATCACCTCGATGCCGAACACCTACAGCGCGCTGCTCAAATCGATCATCGAAGCCACTGCGTTTGCGCACAAGGCCGAGAACCGCAAGCAGATCGCGGAGGCCATCGCGCCCGCGAATTATTTGAACCAGCCGCAGATCGTGCTGGAGCAGATTCTCACCGGCACGTTTGCCGATGGCCTTGGCAATGTCGTGACCCAGCCGAACCGCGTCGATTTCGATCCGTTCCCCTGGCAGTCCTTTGCGATCTGGATCATGACGCAGATGAAGCGTTGGGGGCAGCTCAAGGGCGACGTCGACTATGCCGGCATCGCGGCGCAAGTCTATCTCGCCACCGACGCCACCAGGCTGATGAAAGAGGCAGGACTGACGCCGCCGACCACCACCACCAAGAGTTTTTCGGTGATGGGCAAGACCTTCGATCCGGCCAAGCCCGAGGATTACCTCGCCAGCTTCAAGATCAGGAAGGCTTCGTGATGATGGCGGGAGCGCAACTACGTTTGCCGCTGTCGTCCCGGCGAAGGCCGGGACCCCAGCGCGAGCGCAAATTGCGCTCGTCGCGGCGCCGTGTCGCCTCGATTGCGCATGATGTCAGCGACCTTCTTTCATTATCACCGCCGCGGAGTATGGGTCCCGGCCTTCGCCGGGACGACGTGTTGAGAGATTTCGCCCGATGACATCATCTCTTCGTTTCCGCGCGGCGATCGTGTCGATCGTGCTGTTCGCCGCGTTCCTCGGCATCTGGCACATTTCGACGCGCGGCACCGGCACCGTCGCCAACATGACGCCGGAATACGCCAAGCTGATGGGGCTGACCGCGACCGCCGGCAAGTCGGCGATGCCGGGACCGCTCGATGTCGGCGCGAAGCTGTGGGAACACCTGAAGAGCCCGTTCTACGATAACGGGCCGAACGACAAGGGGCTCGGAATCCAGCTCGGCTATTCCATCGCCCGCGTCGCCCTCGGCTATTTCCTGGCTGTGATCGTCGCGATACCGCTCGGCTTCCTGATCGGCATGTCGCCGCTGTTCAGCAAGGCGCTCGACCCGTTCATCCAGGTGCTGAAGCCGATCTCGCCGCTGGCCTGGATGCCGCTCGCGCTCTACACCATCAAGGATTCCAGCATTTCCGCGATCTTCGTGATCTTCATTTGCTCGGTATGGCCGATGCTGCTCAACACCAGCTTTGGCGTCGCCGCCGTGCGCAAGGAATGGATCAACGTCGCCCGCACGCTCGAAGTCGGCACCGTCAGGCGCGCCTTCACGGTGATCTTGCCGGCGGCGGCGCCGACCATTCTCACGGGCATGCGGATCTCGATCGGCATCGCCTGGCTCGTGATCGTCGCGGCCGAAATGTTGGTCGGCGGCACCGGCATCGGCTACTTCGTCTGGAACGAGTGGAACAACCTTTCGATCACCAATGTCATCATCGCGATCCTGCTGATCGGCATCGTCGGCATGCTGCTCGACCAGATCCTTGCGCGGTTCACGCGCATGGTCACGTTCCCGGAGTAGAGCGATGACCGACAAGTTCATCTCGATCGAGGGCATCGCGCGGCGTTATCCCGGCGCTGATGGCGGCCAGATCAGCGTGTTCGAGGATCTCTGGCTGTCGATGTCGCGCGGCGAATTCGGCTGCGTGATCGGCCATTCCGGTTGCGGCAAGACCACCGTGCTGAACATCCTCGCCGGCCTCGATGAGCCCAGCGAGGGCGCCGTCATTGTCGACGGGCAGGCGATCGAAGGCACCAGCCTCGACCGCGCCGTGATCTTCCAGAGCCACGCGCTGCTGCCGTGGCGCACGGTGCTCGGCAATGTCTCTTATGCCGTCACCTCGAAATGGCGCAACTGGGACCGCG
The DNA here is from genome assembly GCF_018130125.1 of Bradyrhizobium sp. AUGA SZCCT0177. Classification (NCBI taxonomy): domain Bacteria; kingdom Pseudomonadati; phylum Pseudomonadota; class Alphaproteobacteria; order Hyphomicrobiales; family Nitrobacteraceae; genus Bradyrhizobium; species Bradyrhizobium sp. AUGA SZCCT0177. Next base: position 177,806 of record NZ_JAFCMA010000008.1, read on the forward strand.
CCAAGGTGAAGGCGCATGCGCAGAAGTTCATCGATCTGGTCGGGTTGACCGGCTCCGAGCACAAGCGCCCGTCGGAATTGTCTGGCGGCATGAAGCAGCGCGTCGGTATCGCACGCGCGCTTTCGATCACCCCGAAGATCATGCTGATGGACGAGCCGTTTTCGGCGCTCGATGCGCTGACGCGCGGCACGCTGCAGGACGAGGTGCGCCGCATCTGCCTTGAGACCGGGCAGACCGCGTTCATGATCACGCATGACGTGGATGAAGCGATCTATCTCGCCGATAAGATTTTCCTGATGACCAACGGCCCCGGCGCGGTGCTCGCCGAGATCGTGGAAAATCCGCTGCCAAAGGACCGCGGCCGCATCGATCTGCACCGCCATCCCTATTACTACGCGCTGCGCAATCACATCGTCGATTTCCTGGTCAGCCGCAGCAAGACCTTTGCGGCCACGGTAACCAACCACGATCCGCGCAACGTGCCGATCGTGCGGCCGGGCCTGAGCGAGCCGACCATCGTCGCGTCGCCGAAAATGATCGAGACCAGCCCGGCTCAGACGATCGCCCGTTAACATTCACCAGGAGACGAGACATGAAACGCGAAGACCTCACCGAAAAGCTGCTCGACATCAAGCGCGAGAAGGGTTGGAGCTGGAAGCACATCTGCGAACAGATCGGCGGCTATTCCGAAGTGCTGATCGTCGGCGCCATCCTCGGCCAGATGAAGCTGACAAAACCGCAGGCGGCGAACGCCGGCGAACTGTTCGGGCTGTCGAAGTCGGAAGTAGCGATGCTGAACGAAGTGCCGATGCGCGGCACCGGCACGCCGATGCCGCCGACCGATCCCCTGATCTATCGCTTCTACGAAATGGTGCTGGTCAACGGCCCGGCGTGGAAGGCGCTGATCGAGGAGGAGTTCGGTGACGGCATCATGTCGGCGATCGACTTCGACATGGCGATGGAGCGCGTCGCCAATCCGAAGGGCGACCGCGTCAAGATCACGATGTCCGGAAAATTCCTGCCCTACAAATATTATGGCGCCACGGGGAATGTGCCGGAGTATGGCTTCAAGGAAGGCTGAACCAGCCCTGACCGTCATTGCGAGCCAACGGGTCGCGCGAATGCGCGCCCGATGACAGGCTCCGCGAAGCAATCCATATCGCCACGCGAAGAGAGAATGGATTGCTTCGCCGCTTACGCTCCTCGCAATGACGGCGGAGTTCACCCTCACGCCGCAGCGAACGCAGCCCTGACTTCCTTCACTGGCGCCATCTCGCGCACATAGGTGAATGCGCCCTGGTCTTTCATTTCGCGGGCGCATTTGAGGAAGGCGGCGAGCGCAACGCGCGCCATCGCGCCGCCGACGCTGATGCGCTTGACGCCGGCGGCGGCAATCTGCGGCACGGTCAATGTCGGATCGGCAAAACCCATCACCAGGTTGAAGGGTTTTCCGACCGACGATACGACCGTGCGGATGGTGTCGATGTCGTGCACGCCAGGCGAATAGAGCACGTCAGCGCCGGCGGCTTCGAACGCCTGCAGCCGCTTGATGGTGTCGTCGAGATCATTATGGCCATACAGCAGGTTCTCGGCCCGCGCGGTCAGCGTGAACGGAAACGGTAGCGCGCGGGCCGCTTCGACCGCCGCATGCACCCGCTCGACCGCGAGCGCGAAATCGTAAATCGGCCGTCTGGGATCGCCGGTTGAATCCTCGATCGAGCCGCCGACCACGCCGGCTTCGGCCGCGCGCGCGATGGCTTTGGCGGCGGTCTTCGGGTCATCCGCGCCGCAATTCTCCAGATCGGCATTGACGGGCAGGTCGGTCGCGTCAGCAATGGCGCGGCAATTCTCGATAATGGCATCGAGGCTGACGGTGGCGCTGCCGAGCGTGTTGGCAAGCCCGAGGCTGGTGGTCGCGAGCGCCTCGAAACCCATCGCCGTAAGCAGCTTGGCAGTGCCGGCGTCCCATGGATTGGGGATGATGAAGGCGCCGGGCCGCGCGTGCAGGGCGCGGAACAGTTCGGCTTTTTCCATCTGGCTGCGCATCGGTCGTTTCCCTCAATTGGTTGCTTCGCGGTCAAACATAGGAGGCTTCCGTCCATCAGCCTAATTTGTTATTTATCTTCATATCATCAGCTTTTTGCATGGATTGGAAAATGGACAGCGACGCGCTCAGCACCTTCCTGACGGTTCACCGCCGCGGTGGAATCTCGAGCGCCGCCAAGGCGCTGCACCGTTCGCAGCCGGCGATATCCCGGCGCATCGCGCTCCTGGAGCAGGAACTCGGCATGCCCTTGTTCGAGCGGATCGCTGGACGGACGATGCTGAGCGATGCGGGGCGGGTGATGGTGCCGTACGCAGAGCGTGCGGTCGCCGCCGCGCAGGATGCGGAGAATGCGGTGCGCGCACTGGCGCGGCCGGATTCGGGACCGGTCGCACTCGCCGTGGTCGGCACGCTGGCGGGCGGCAGGCTATCGGCCATCTTGAAGCGTTTTGCGACCGAGCATCCCGGCGTTGATTTGTCCCTGCGAACCGCGACCAGTGCCGAGATCAGCGGCCTCATCCGCCGCGGCGAGGCGACGATCGGCTTGCGCTTTGATCGCGACGGTTCGCGCGATCTCGACTGCGAATTGCTGTTCGCCGAGCCGCTCCAGGTCGTTTGCGCGACCGATCACCCGCGTGCCGGCCGCCGCGTCGCAAGACTTGCCGACCTGCGCGGCGAACGATGGATCGCATTTCCCGAAGCGCCGGGACGCCGCGAGATCGCCGCGTCGCATATCCTCGCGCTATTCCAGACTCGCGGATTGGGCGACGTCGCCTGGACGCCGGTCGATAGCCTGACCGCCCAGAAGCGCCTGATCGAGGCCGGTTTCGGCATCGCGCTGCTATCGCAAATCAACGCCGCCGAGGAGCTCGAATCCTCGGCGCTTTCGACTATCCGTGTCGGTGACCTCGATGCCAGCCACGACATCGTGACAGTGACGCGCCGCGGCGGCTTTCTCAGCGCGGCCTCGCGGCGGCTCTTGGAGATTATTCGGGCGGCATACGGCGGGGTGAAAGCGTCGAAGCGATAATTCAAGCCGTCATTCCGGGATGGTCCGTTAGGACCAGACCCGAAATCTCGAGATTCCCCGATGCGCAATTGCGCATCTGAGGGGCGGTGCTTTCGCACCGCCCGGGGAATGACGCCAGCTTTACGTTCCCGCCTTCACCTGGGCGACGGCGGTCGCCATCAGCTCGTCCATCTTGGCGCGGAGTTCCTGCTCGGTGAGGGCAACGCCCTTGGCCTTGATATCGGCCATCACCTTGCGAAGCACGTCGGAATCGCCGGCTTCCTCGAAATCGGCGGCGACCACCTCCTTGGCGTAGGCAGTGGCGGCGTCGCCGGTAATTCCGAGCTTTTCTGCGACCCAGGTTCCAAGCAGCCGGTTGCGGCGCGCCTCGGCCTTGAACTTCTGATCCGCATCGAGAGCGAATTTCTTCTCGAAACCTTCTTCGCGCTTGTCGAAAGTGCTCATATTTGAGTTCCAATCCCTGCCAGATGCACGCGGGGGCCGCGTTGTGGCGGCCCCGTCGCCTACCTAGATAGAGGGGGCGAATCGGCAAAACAACGGGCCGTTAAGCCGCAGTCTACAGGTATAAGTTGGGCCCAATTGGGCCGTGTCGATTGTGCTGGATAGGCCAATCGGATAGGTTGCCAACAGGCTTGGTTCTTGTTCTGTTTCCAGATGGTTAAGATCAGGTTCCTGGCCTTCACGGCAGCTCCGTCGTGGTCGTAAACCCTTGTCATCCGGAGCACACCAAATTCATGGATTTCAACAAAACACGGTACATCCCTATGAGCCGTCGACGCCGCATTTATGAAGGCAAGGCCAAGGTCCTGTATGAAGGTCCGGAGCCGGGAACCCTGATCCAGCACTTCAAGGACGATGCGACCGCGTTCAATGCCAAGAAACACCAGGTGATCGAGGGCAAGGGTGTCCTCAACAACCGGATTTCGGAGTACCTGTTTCAGCACCTCAACGACATCGGGGTGCCGACCCATTTCATCCGCCGCCTCAACATGCGCGAGCAGCTGATTCGCGAGGTCGAGATCGTGCCGCTGGAGGTGGTGGTGCGGAACGTGGCGGCGGGATCGCTGTCGCAGCGCCTCGGCATCGAGGAAGGCACCCAGCTGCCGCGCTCGATCATCGAGTTTTATTACAAGAACGACCAGCTCAACGACCCGATGGTCTCCGAGGAGCACATCACCGCATTCGGCTGGGCGACGCCGCAGGAAATCGACGACATCATGGCGCTCGCCATCCGCGTCAACGACTTCCTGACCGGGCTGTTTCTGGGCATCGGCATCCGTCTGGTCGATTTCAAGATGGAATGCGGCCGCCTGTTCGAGAACGAAATGATGCGGATCATCGTGGCCGACGAGATCTCGCCCGACTCATGCCGGCTGTGGGACATCAAGTCGAACGAGAAGCTCGACAAGGATCGCTTCCGCAGGGATCTCGGTGGTCTCCTGGAGGCCTATACCGAGGTCGCGAAGCGTCTGGGCATCCTGATGGAGAACGAGCGTCCGGCCGGCACAGGCCCGGTGCTGGTGAAGAGCTGAGGCAATCCTGTGAAAGCACGTGTTACCGTTACCTTGAAGTCCGGCATTCTCGATCCGCAGGGCAAGGCCATCGAAGGCGCGCTGAAATCGCTCGGCGTCGACGGTGTCGCCAGCGTCCGTCAGGGCAAGGTGTTCGACATCGAACTGTCTGGCTCGGACAAGGCCAAGGCCGAGGCGGCGTTGAAAGACGCCGCCGACAAGCTGCTGGCGAACACCGTGATCGAGAATTATCGGGTCGAACTGCTCTAGGCGCCAGCAATGAAATCAGCCGTTCTTGTCTTCCCTGGCATCAATCGCGAGCGCGATATGGCGCGGGCGCTCAAACTCGCATCGGGCAATGAGGCCGCGATGGTCTGGCATGCCGAGACCGCGCTGCCCAAGGGCACCGATCTCGTGGTGGTGCCCGGCGGATTTTCCTATGGCGACTATCTGCGCTGCGGCGCCATTGCGGCGCGTGCACCTGTAATGGACGCGGTGCGGGATTTTGCGGCGGGTGGCGGCCTCGTGCTCGGCGTCTGCAACGGTTTTCAGATTCTCTGCGAAGCCGGCCTTCTGCCGGGCGTGCTGATGCGCAATTCGCGGCTGAAATTCATCTGCAAGGATGTGCACCTGCGCGTCGAACGCTCGGATACGCCATTCACGCGCGGCTACAATGCCGGCCAGGTCATCCGGGTGCCGGTGGCGCATGGCGAGGGCAATTACGAGGCCGATGAAGAGACGGTTAAACGCCTCGAAGGCGAGGGGCGGGTGCTGTACCGTTATTGCTCCGCAGATGGCGTGGTGGACGAAAGCTCCAACATCAACGGCGCCGCGCAGTCGATCGCCGGCATCGTCAGCGAGCGCGGCAATGTGCTCGGCATGATGCCGCATCCGGAAAACCACGTCGAAGACATCATGGGCTGCACCGACGGTCGCGGCCTATTCGCCGGCCTCGTGGCGCACCTGGAAAAAGCCGCGTGATTGCCGATAGCGTTTTCAAGCGAAGCGGGAACCGGTTCGCGTGAAGAAAACGCGTCACAATAAAATGACGAAGTGGCTGCTGGCGGTCATTGCGTCGCTGTCTTTCGTCACGAGCGCCCACGCGCAGGATTATCCAAAACGTCCCGTCACGATGATCGTGCCGTTCGCGGCCGGCGGCACTTCGGACGTGATCGCGCGCGTGGTTGCCGAAGAGATGGCCAAGCCACTCGGACAGCCGATCGTGATCGAGAACATCGTGGGCGCCGGCGGCTCGATCGCGCTGGCGCGGGCGGCGCGCGCTGAAGCCGATGGTTACACCATCGCGATCGGCAATGCCGGCACCAGCGCAGCGACCTATACGATCTATCCGAAACTGTCGTTCACGCCGGACTCCTTCGTGCCGATTGCGATGGTGGCGAAGACCTTCGGCATCGTCGCGTTGCGCAAGGATTTTCCGGCCAAGAATCTTCAGGAGTTTATCGCCTACGCGAAGAAAAATCCCGGCAAGATCAATCTCGGACATGCCGGCGTCGGCTCGTCGAATTTCCTGATCTGCAAGAGCTTTGCGCAGGCCGCCGGCATCGATGTCACGCTGGTCGGCTATCGTGGCGCGGCGCCCGCGCTGACGGACGCGATCGGCGGCCAGATCGACGGCGTCTGCGATGCCGCAGCCTCCGTGTCGCAGGCGATCGACGACAAGCTCGTCAAGGCAATGGTGGTTGGCTCGACGGTGCGGCTCGCGACCTTGCCGGAACTGCCGACGTCCGCGGAATCGGGTCTCCCCGAATTCGAGGCGCAGGGCTGGAACGGTCTGTTCGCCCCAAAAGGCACGGCGCCGGCGATCATCGCGAAATTGAATGCCGCGGCGAAGAGCGCGGTGGAGAGCGATGCCGTCAAGAAGCGCTTTCACGATCTCTCGACCGTTGCCCCCGATGCGGATGAGCACGCGCCGGAAGTGCTGCAGCAGCTGGTGACGCGCGACGTTGAGAAATACCGCAAGCTGCTGGAAGAGAAGAAGTAGCGCGCCACTACGACACCCATACGATAGGCGGCTTGTCGTGGACTACCGCTTCCGGAATCGCCACGGGATAACCGAGGCATAACACCGCAACCGGCGCCAGCGTGGCCGGAATTCCCAGCTCCTTCCTTACCTCTGGCGTGCTGAGCCAGAGCATCGGCGAGCCGACCCAGCACGTTCCCAATCCGCGCGCATGCGCTGACAACATCAGGTTCTGACCGGCGCGGCAACAATCTCCTACCGGTCCGGAAATGATGACGACGACCGGCGCGTCCCAGAAGATCTTGAAGCCGGGTCTTTCGATCCAGTCCCAGCCGGGTTCGTTGGGATGATGGTCTCTCGCATAGTCCATCGCGCGCGCGCCACAGGCCGCGATGCGCTCGACGCCCTGCACGACATTGAACGCCCAGGGGACCTGACCGCGAAAAGGCGGCGGCGCCTGTGCGGCATCCTCAATCACGCTTTCGATCAGCTCGGGCTCGACTGGTTTGGGATCATAGGAGCGCACCGACCGGCGCCCGTGGATCGCTGCAATGACGTCCATCTCGCTCTCCCCGGTCTCGATATTTCCGCGGAGCATACGCGAATTCTGAGGCGCAATCTGCGGGCACGGGCTTCCAGCCATTTCGCCGCGAACGTGTCCGGCTGGCCTGAAATTTGCTCCTGCATCCTCTGGCTACCCGCTGAACGCGGACTTTCCGATCGTCGGACGGAGGAATGTCATGCTCATCAAGCTTTCCCGTACCTTTGCGCTTGCGGCCGTTTTGCTGTCGTACCAACCGGCGATGGCCGAAACTGCGCTGCGCATCGCGATGACGGCGTCCGATATCCCGACCGCAACGGGAATGCCAAATAATGGCTTCGAAGGCATGCGCTTTATGGGCTATCCGATCTTTGAAGGGCTGGTGCTGTGGGATTTGACCAGAACCGACCGGTTGGCGACCCTGCGGCCCGGGCTCGCGGAGAAATGGGAGCAGGACCCAGCCGATAACAAGACGTGGATCTTCCATCTGCGCCGCGGCGTGAAATTCCACGACGGCACCGATTTCAATGCGGATGCCGTGGTCTGGAACCTTGATCGCTATTTCAACAATAGCAGCCCACAATTTGAGCCGCCAAGCTCGGCAATTTCGCGCGCCCGCGTCCCTATCATGGGAAGCTACAAGAAGGTCGATGACGACACCGTCGCCATCACCACGACCAAGCCAGCGTCGTACTTTCCCTATATGGCGGTGTACCTTCTGTTCACGTCGCCTACGTCGTTCGAGAAGGCCGGCCGGGAGTGGGCCAAGGTCGCGACGTTGCCCGCTGCAGGCACCGGTCCATTCCGCATCACCAAGGTCGTGCCACGGCAGGAAGCCAATCTCGCCCGCTGGGATAAATACTGGGACCCCAGCCGGATGGCGAAGGTCGACAACGTCGTGCTGATGCCGATCCCCGAAGCGAATTCGCGGCTGGCTGCGTTGCGCGCCGGCCAGGTCGACTGGATCGAAGTGCCGCCGCCCGATGGTCTCGCCTCACTGAAATCGGCGGGCTTCACCATCACGACCGGCTCATATCCGCATGTCTGGCCCTGGTTCTACAACATCGGCGCGACCAATAGCCCTTTCAAGGACGTCAGGGTTCGCCAGGCTCTAAACTATTGCATCGATCGTGAAGGGCTGGTGTCGCTTCTCAATGGGACCGCGGAGCCGTCGGTAGGCTGGCTCAAGGCCAGCGATCCCGATTTCGGAAGCCCGGTCAACCGCTACAAGTTCGACGCGGCCAAAGGCAAAGCCCTACTTGCCGAAGCGGGATACACACCGGCGAAACCGTTATCGTTCAAGGCGCTGATCTCGAATTCCGGTTCGGGCCAAATGTTGCCTTTGCCGATGAACGAATTCCTGCAGCAGAACCTCAAAGAAAATTGCGGGGTGAATGTGGAAGTCGGCGTGATCGAATGGCAGGTTCTGTTGACGGCGGCCCGCGCCACACCCGATCATGCAAGCCTGCAAGGGGCGATGGTGCTCAACATCAGCTCGCCATCGTCAGATGCCGGTGTCATGGCGCGTTACTTTGCGGCGGCCAATTTTTCGCCGAACGGATTCAATTTTGAGCAATGGAAGGACGATGATTTCGAGGATGCGCTCAAGACGATTTCCGAGGCGATTGATCCGAAAGCCATCTCGGCCGCCTATCGCAAGGCGCACGAACGCATCGTCGATAATCCTCCCTGGCTTTTCATCGTCCACGATCTTAACCCGCGTGCGATGAGCCCGAAGGTCAAGGGTTTCGTCTCGCCGCAGTCGTGGTTCGTCGATCTCACCCTGGTCAATTTGCAGTAGAGAAGCGTCCGGATTCATTGCCCGCGCCAACGTGCCGAGCGCAGCCTTCTACCGGCCGCGCAACCGGTCGATCCACTTGCCATAGCGATCGCCGGGAATGGTCATCGCGGCGACGCCGGCCATGACCAGTACCAGTCCAAGCGCCAGATTCGCCGGCACGGATTCGCCGAGCAGCAGCACCGAGAGACCGACGCCGATCGGTATGCGCAGATAACCTTGCGCGTTGGTGGTGAGCGTGCCGAGCCGGCTCAGGCACATATAAAACAGCATCAGCCCGAACGCGCTCGAGAAGATGCCCATCGCGACGGTGGCCGCCAGGGCTTCCGCCGTCGGCTGCAAGGTCCAGGGGTGATCGACGATCAGCGATGCCGGCAGCAGCACGAAGCCGCCGAACAGCAGTGAGCCCGCCGCCACCACCATCGGATCGTAGTCGGTCAGCCGCAGCCCGAAGATGGTGGCGCAGGCAAAGGAGAGGGTGGCGACAAGGATGACGATTTCGGCGAACACGTCCTTGCTGAGACCGCCGAGCGCGTCGAGCCCGATGATCGCGGCCGTTCCGGCGAGGCCCAATATGGCGCCAACCAGCTTCAACAGCGTCGCCGGCTCGTGCCGCGTGATGCCCCAGGTGATCAGGAAGGCAAAAATAGGCGTCGTCGAGGCCAGCACCACGGCGCTGGATGCCGGCACATATTGTTGCGCCCAGGTGATCATCAAAAACGGGATGGTCGAGTTGATGCTCTGCTGGAAGGCGAACAGCTTCCAGGCCTTGGCATCGATCGGGAGACGCAATCCGCGCGCGTACAGGATGACGAGAAGGAATGCGGCCGCGATCAGCGAACGGGCCGAGATGAAGGTGATCGGCGGGATCGAGCCGAGGCCGATCTTGGTCAGCGGATAGGTCGAACTCCAGCAGCACGCCAGCGCCAGCAGCAAGGCATAATCGCGCCAGCTGTGCTTCCCCGGGGGAATGCTAGGTGGCAACGGCGCCTGCGTCCGTCCGCGGCTTCCGCTTCACCCGCTTGATGGTGCCGGAAAAGGTGAACAGCGACCGCTCGCCCGATTTCAGCACCCCGCGCAGGAATATCAGGGAGCCGCCGGCGCGGGTGATCTCACCCTCGCATTCGACCAGTTCGCCTTCGTGTGCCGCATCGAGGAACTCGCAGCCAAATGCGACCGTCACGCCCGACCCCTGCAGCACCGGCGAGGCCAGGGCGAACAGGCAGTAATCCGCAAAGGTCATGAAGCAGCCGCCATGGACGTTGCGCTGGTCGTTGAGGTGTTTTTTCTCGACGCGGAAGGCGCAGCGGACCCGGCCGTCTTCCTCCACCCGGTGCCAGAACGGCCCGCTATTGGTCTCGAAATTGTCACGGGTCCAGGTGCGCCAGCCGGCGAATTCGCCCTCGGTTTCAACGTACAGGTCGGGACGTTTGACGAAGGGGGTCGTGGAGAGGTCATTCACGAAATGGGGCCTTCCTTTGCAGGTTTAAGCCCTTAAATCCGATCCAGGCGTGATGTGCAAACGCCGATCCCGGCTGGCCTGCCGTAAAGCTCTGGACAGGGCGGAAATGCGTCCTAAAAGGCCTTTTCGCAGCCCCCCGATCTTCCTATTAAGGGACCCATGAACGAGCCCCAGATCACCCCCGAACTCGTCGCCAGCCATGGTCTCAAGCCGGACGAGTATGAGCGCATCCTCAAGCTGATCGGCCGGGTGCCGAGTTTCACCGAACTCGGGATTTTTTCCGCGATGTGGAACGAGCACTGCTCGTACAAATCCTCGCGCATCCATCTGCGCGGACTGCCGACCAAGGCGCCCTGGGTGATCCAGGGCCCCGGCGAGAACGCCGGGGTGATCGACATCGGTGACGGCCAGGCGGTCGTGTTCAAGATGGAGAGCCACAACCACCCGAGCTATATCGAGCCCTATCAGGGCGCGACCACCGGTGTCGGCGGCATTTTGCGTGACGTGTTCACGATGGGCGCGCGCCCGATTGCGTGCCTCAATGCGCTCTCCTTTGGCGCGCCGGAGCATCCCAAAACCCGCCATCTGGTGTCGGGCGTGGTCGCCGGCGTCGGCGGTTACGGCAATTCGTTCGGCGTGCCGACGGTTGGCGGGCAGGTGCGTTTCCACACCCGCTATGACGGCAACATTCTGGTCAACGCGATGGCCGTCGGCCTCGCCGACACCGACAAGATCTTCTACGCGGCGGCCTCCGGCGTGAACATGCCGATCGTCTATTTGGGATCCAAGACCGGCCGCGACGGCATTCACGGCGCGTCGATGGCATCGGCCGAATTCGATGATGATTCCGCCGAGAAGCGCCCGACCGTGCAGGTCGGCGATCCCTTCGCGGAAAAGCTCCTGCTGGAAGCCTGCCTCGAGATCATGGAAGCCGATTGCGTGATCGCGATCCAGGACATGGGCGCGGCCGGGCTGACCTGTTCGGCTGTCGAGATGGGCGCCAAGGGCGATCTCGGCGTCGATCTCAATCTCGACGCGGTGCCGACGCGCGAAACCGGCATGAGCGCCTATGAGATGATGCTCTCGGAAAGCCAGGAGCGCATGCTCATGGTGCTGAAGCCCGAGAAGGAACAAGAGGCCGAGGCGATCTTCCGCAAGTGGGGGCTCGATTTTGCCGTCGTCGGCTACACCACGCCGAGCAAACGCTTCGTGGTGAAGCATGGCGGTGACGTCATGGCCGATTTGCCGATCAAGGAATTGGGAGACGAGGCGCCGCTGTACGACCGGCCGCATGTCGCATCCGCATTGTTGCCGGTGGTGCGCGCGCAGGACGTCAAGCCGCCGATCGGCATTTCGGCCGCGCTGGAAAAGCTGGTAGCGACGCCCGAGCTGTGCTCGCGGCGCTGGGTCTGGGAGCAGTACGACCACGTCATCCTCGGCAATACGGTGCAGCGCCCGGGTGGCGACGCCGCCGTCGTGCGGGTGGAGGACGGACCAAAGGGGCTTGCGCTCACGGTCGACGTAACGCCGCGTTATTGCGAGGCTGATCCGTTCGAAGGCGGCAAGCAGGCGGTGGCCGAGGCCTGGCGCAACATCACGGCGGTCGGCGGACGGCCGCTCGCGATCACCGACAATCTGAATTTTGGCAATCCGGAACGGCCCGAGATCATGGGTCAGTTCGTCGGCTGCCTGAAGGGTATTGCGGAAGCCTGTCGTTCGCTCGACTTCCCCGTCGTGTCCGGCAACGTCTCGCTCTACAACGAGACCAACGGCCGCGGCATTCTGCCGACGCCCTCGATCGGTGGCGTTGGGCTGCTCGACGATTTCACCAAGTCCGCGACGCTCGCCTTCAAGGCGGCAGGCGAGGCGATCCTCTTGATCGGTGACACGCAGGGCTGGCTCGGACAGTCCGTCTATCTGCGCGATGTCTGTGGCCGCGAAGAGGGCGCGCCGCCGCCGGTGGACCTCGCCGCCGAAAAGCGCAATGGCGACGTGGTGCGCGGCATGATCCACGCCGGCACCGCAACCGCGGTGCATGATGTTTCCGACGGCGGACTCCTGATCGCGCTCGCGGAGATGGCGATTGCGAGTGGCATCGGCGCGCAATTGCTGGCGGCACCGGCCTCGATCGTGCCGCACGGCTACTGGTTCGGCGAAGACCAGGCACGCTACATCGTGACGGTGCCGGCGGCCGATGCCGGACTGGTGCTGGCGAAGATGAAGGGCGCCGGGGTGCCCTGCGCGCGGATCGGCACCACCGGTGGTGATGCAATTGCGGTGGCCGGTGAAGCACCGGTCGCGGTAACGTCGCTCAATACGGCGTTCGAAAGCTGGCTCCCGGCCTATATGAGCGGCAAGGCGTCCTGATCTTACGGGCTACTGGCCCTCACAGCACCCGCTTCGCACCCGGAATCTGCCGTAGCGCGCGCGTCAGCGCCCAGCTGAACGCGACCGTCAATACGAAGCCGATGGGGGCTTTCACGGTCGCAGGCATATTGAAATCGAAGAGCCAATACTGCAGCCACAGCGCGATCGGATAGTGCACCAAAAACATGCCGTAGGCGTCGCCCTGCATCGGATCGAGGACGCTCTTGCCGGAGTGGGCGAACCGCAGGAAATAGGCCAGGATCAGGAACAGGATGGCCACACTGAAGACGGTGAAGCAGACAGCATAGGCCCCTTCATACCAGTCGGGTAGGTCTGCTGGATTCCCCAGGTTTTCGCGCTTGATGGAGATCAGCACCCACATGAGGTAATACGGAACGATCGCTAGGATCATCCAATCCCAGCTGACCTTCGCCATCCGGCCGTCAGCCGCGAGCAGCCCGCGATCCATCATCGCAACGCCGATGCCGGCGCCGAAAAAGAAGTAGGTTGCGTAGAGCATCACGCGCCCGTGCTGGACGGAAAACGGTCCGAACTCGAACCAGCTGCCTGCTCCGTAGTAAATCCGCCCGGGAATGTAGAACGCAGCGGTGACGGCAAGCATGACCGCGAAGAACACCGCGGGCCGACGGCGACCGTGCAGCGAGAGGCGATTGATCGGATCGAGAAGGTTGGGTGACAGCCGATACAGCAGGCAAGCAACCAGGTCGAAGCCGAGCAAGACCCAAAGGAACCAGATCGGTCCGCTCGGCCAGGGTCCGACGGTGACGGTTTTCCACCAGAATGAAGCGAAGCTGACCTCGGGATGCTGACGCAGGGAAATGGCGTAATAGGCGATCGGAATGACGGTCAGCGCGCAGATCGCGAATGGCAGGGCAAGCCGAAACAGGCGATCCTGCAAATAATTCAGCGGTCCCTTTCGCGCAATGCCGGACCATGCGAACAAGCCAGACAGGAAAAAGAACATCGCCATGAAGAAACTGTCGGTGGCGAGCACGATCATGTCGAAGCCGAAGAATGACTTCGGGTCGGTGTGACCGTAGTAAGTATACGGGATGACGGCGTGGTGCAGCAGCACCACCAGCGTCAGGAAGGTGCGGGCGCGATCAAGCGAAAGGTTTCGCGTTTTGGTTTTTGGCACCGCTTGGGCGTCGGCGTGTCCCGCGGCGGTAATCGATGTCATGCGCGCCTCCCCAGCCAGGCTATTTGTCCGGAATGTTGCAGCCGGGAACCCGATCAGCAAGGCCAATCATCAAACCCCGCAGCGAGGCATCGTCGTTCACTCGATGAGAATGTCGCGAGCTCGCGGCTGAACAGGATCTGGAATTTCGTTACGCGGCAAAAAGCGCCAAGTGCGGCTTCGCGCCAGATGATCCAGCCTCCGCGCCTTGGCCGGCGGATCAGGCCCTCAGACGACTTCCTCGATCTTGACCTTGTCCGGATAGAACGCCAGATGGCCGGCGATCTCTGCCATCGCCGGGAACGGCGTCTCATAGGTCCAGATCGAGTTCTCCAGTGTCTTGCCGTCGGCGTTGATGCTGAAATAATTCGCGTCCCCCTTATAGGGACAATGCGTGGTCCGCTCGGTGCGGGCCAACAGCGCCATATTGACGTCGCTGCGCGGCACATATTGCACCGCCGGATAGCGCGCCTCCTTGAGAGTGAGGGCCTGGGTGGTGTCGGCGATGACCACGCCGCCGGCCGAAACCCGGACGCGCTTGGGATTGGCCGCAATCGTGATCGGATGGTCGGGACCGGGAAGTTTCATGCTTCTTTGCCTCTTTTTGGGTCAGCCGGATGTGACCGGACGCCTCAACCTGAATGGTTTAAAAGGTTTGAACCCGGGATATAGTGCCGGGCAGGATGACCTAGAAGGGCGTACGCGCTAGGTTTGGCCGTCACGGTCGCGAGAGCTGGCCGTGATTCGCAACATCTGACGGAGACATGCTGGAATGCCGATGGACGCCCACGATATCGAATCGATGATCAAGGCAGCCATACCCGATGCCGAGGTGACGATCCGCGATCTGGCCGGTGACGGCGACCACTACGCCGCGACTGTGATTTCTGAGTCCTTCCGCGGCAAGTCGAGGGTCCAGCAACACCAGATCGTCTACCAGTCGCTCAAGGGGCAGATGGGCGGCGTGCTGCACGCGCTGGCGCTGCAAACCGGGGTGCCCGAAGGCTGACCGAACCTCGGAGGCGCGCCGATGGCGGCGGATGCACACGGCGCGCTGTTTCGACCGATCGTGCCGCACCAGCACAGCCGGGTGACCTACGCCGAGCTGTTCTTCGATCTCGTCTTCGTCTTTGCGGTCACACAGATCTCGCACAGCCTGCTCGGCCATTTCACGCCATTGGGCGCGCTGCAGGTCACGATGCTGTTCCTCGCGGTCTGGTGGGTGTGGGTCTACACCTCCTGGATCACCAACTGGCTCAATCCCGAAAAGACCCCGGTCCGGCTGCTGCTGTTTGCGCTGACGCTCGGCGGGCTCGTGCTCTCGACCTCGATCCCGAAGGCGTTTGACGACCGCGGGCTGTGGTTCGCGTTGGCCTATGCCGCGATGCAGGTCGGCAAGACCGTGTTCCTGTGGGTCGCGACGCCACCGTCGCGTCCCCTGGCGCGGATGAATGCGATCCGCATCACGTCGTGGCTGGCGTTGTCGGCGGTGTTCTGGATCGCGGGTGGCTTTGCGAAGGGCGAAACCCGGCTGGTGCTGTGGGGGATCGCGCTCGTCATCGAATATCTGTCGCCGGCGGTGCGGTTCTGGATACCCCGGTACGGCGCGTCTTCGGTCGCCGATTGGGTGATCGAGGGCGGCCACATGGCCGAACGCTGCGCGGGGTTCATCATCATCGCGCTCGGCGAATCCATCATCGTGACGGGTGTTACTTTTGCCGAGCTGACCTGGACGACCGAAAACGTCACCGCCTTCGTGTCAGCCTTTGTCGGCACCCTGGCGATGTGGTGGATCTACTTCAACAAGGGCGCCGAAGCCGGATCCGAGCAGATCTCAAAATCGAGCGAACCGGGGCGGCTGGCGCGGCTCGCCTACACTTACCTGCACATGCCGATCGTGGCCGGGATTATCGTCACGGCAGTGGCCGACGAACTCGTGCTGAAGCACCCGGGCGGTCATTCCGATCTCAGGACGGTCCTGAGCGCGACCGGCGGACCGCTGCTGTTCCTGATCGGGACGATCCTGTTCAAGCACAGTTTTCGCGGCTTTCTGCAGCTCTCGCACGGTGTCGGTATTATCGTGCTGTGCGGGCTGGCCTGGTTCGCGCACGACCTGTCGCCGCTATGGCTCTCGTTGCTCACGACCGCGATCATGGTGGTGGTCGCGGTGTGGGAATCAATCTCGCTCAGGTCCGACACGCCGGAGTAACGGCGTGTGCCGGTCGCGTGACCGGCACACAATCGCGAACTGCAAGCACTACTTCTGGGCGACGAGGTTCTTCAGGACGAGGTCGGACAACTGGACCACAAGGGCACGAAGCCTGACATTTTCCTCGATCAGCGACGCCAGCGCGGCGCTCACGTCGGAATCGGGTCCCTCGTCTTCATCGTCGAGCGCCGATGAAGGTCCGAAGCGGTGCTTCTGGTTCCCGGACGTCGGATACGCATTCCCCATAACTAGATCCCCTGGCACGAACTCACCCCAGCCAAGTCGTATGCGCAGGATTGGCTGAGTCGGCGTCAAAATTTGGACATTTCGAAGGGGAAACGACAGCGCTGCTGCAGCGAATTGCTGGCGTAGATTGCCGAAATTGCAAATTTGTTAAGCATTTGCTTTCATACGGATTACGAAGGTGCAGGTAGCGCGGCGGCGCGGACACCTTTTTTGCAAGTTAAATCTGACCAGCGCGGTCAACTCAGTTCCCACGGCATGCCCGTGGCCGAGAACGCGCGCCGATGAAACAAAGCGAAGCACGTGCCCTGATACTCCAGCAGTGGGATGACTGGATACTGACGCACGCGATCGATCCTGGCGGACCCACCGGCAAGGACTCGCTGCGATTCTTCTACGAGCTGCAGGACGACGGGTCGCCGCTGTTGGATTTCCAATCTCGCGGGCAGGACAAATGGCGCATCATTCACGGCTGGCTGCTCGGCGCCGGGCGATTGTCCGATCATTGGATGATGCCTTCGCCACGGATCATACCCACGCGCAAGCCGCGGTCGGCTCGCGGCAAGTCCGGGGCGAAAACGTGAAGCGGCCTCAGCTTGAAGCCGCCAGCGCGTGAACCGAGAACATCCCGCCCTTGTCGGTCCAGGATTCCCGCACCTTCCAGCCCGCCCCGCGCGCCAGTGCGGTGAAACGCTCGAAGCTGTATTTGTAGCTATTCTCGGTATGGATGCTCTCGCCGGGACGGAACGAGAAACTGTGCCCGAGCACGCGCACGTTCTGCGCCTTGCGGCTGATCAGGTGCATTTCGATGCGATGGCGGTCGCGATTGTAGATCGAGCGGTGGGTGAAGGCGGAGAGGTCGAAATTGCCGCCGAGCTCGCGGTTGATGCGCACCAGCACATTGAGATTGAAGCGCGCGGTGACTCCCGCTGAATCATTGTAAGCGTCGTAAAGCACGCGCTCATCTTTTTCGAGATCGACGCCGATGATCATCTGCGCGCCATCGCCGAGGATTTCGCGGGCGGTGCGCAGGAAGGCGCTGGCTTCATGCGGCTCGAAATTGCCGAGCGTCGATCCCGGAAAGAAGCCGAGCTTCGGCATATTGGCGATCTCGGCCGGCAGCGCAAACGGTGCAGTGAAATCGGCGGCCACCGGATAGACGTTGAGACCGGGGAAGTCCGTGCGCAGGGCATCGGCCTGCGCCTTGAGAAAGTCGCCGGATATATCAACCGGGACGTAGGCGCCGAAGTCGCTGCGTTCCAGCAGCAGGCGCGCCTTCGTGGTGGCGCCGGCGCCGAATTCCACCAGCGCCGCCCCCTTCGCGATGATCGCGGCAATCGCATCGCCGCGGTCGCGCAGAATGCCCAGTTCGGTACGGGTCGGATAATATTCCGGCAGCACCGTGATCTGTTCGAACAGCTCCGAACCCGTGACGTCGTAGAAATATTTCGGCGACAGCCGTTTCGGATGCTGTGCGAGGTTGCCGATCACGTCTTCCGCAAATGCGGAAGTCTGTTCGTCGAACTCGTGCGTTTGGGCCAAAGCGGGGGCGTGCACATTCATGATACTCTCCTGAACGCGCTTCCCGGCGCGCTTGATCATCGGTTGGGCATGATCTGGTTTCGAAAGGCGTTACGCGCCATTCCGGATCATGCTTGAGAAAAGTCAGGCGTAGTCTGCAAGGCGCAATCCCGTGAATTGCCAGCGGTGGTGCGGATAAAAGAAGTTGCGATAGGTGATACGGCTGTGTGCGGCCGGAGTTGCAAGCGAGGAGCCGCGCAGCACCAGCTGGTTGACCATGAACTTGCCGTTATATTCGCCGAGCGCGCCTTCGATGGCGCGATACCCGGGGTAGGGTGAGTAGGAACTGCGGGTCCACTGCCAGACGATGCCGAACGCATCGTTCAACAGGCCGCCACGTGCCGCGACTTCCCATTCCATCTCGGTCGGCAGATGCTTTCCGCTCCAGCGCGCGAACGCATCCGCCTCGTAATAACTGACATGGCTGACCGGAGCGGACGGATCGATCGGCTGCAATCCGCCGAGCGTCATGATCCGCCATTCGCCGTCGACCTGGCGCCAATGGCCGGGCGCCTGCCATTGCTCGTTGTTCACGGCGGCAAAACCGTCCATCAGCCATAGCGTCGCCGTTGCGTAGCCGCCGTCCTTCATGAAGGCGAGCCACTCGGCGTTGGTGACGAGGCTGCGGGCGAGTTTCACGGGGCCGACCAGCGCGCGGTGGGCGGGCTTCTCATTGTCGAAATGAAAACTGTCGTCGCTATGCCCGACGGTATGGATGCCTTCGTTGAGGGCGATCCATTCGTCATCGCCCCGTGTCGGGGCAGGGAAGCGCCACGCCGCGTCATAGGCCGGCGGGATCGGGTTCTGGGCGAAGGCGTGCAGGATGTCGGTCAGCATCAATTCCTGATGCTGCTGCTCGTGGTTGAGACCGACTTCGACCAGCGGTACCAGTCCGGTAAGGACGTCCTCGCGCGCGGTCTGGAAGAATTTGACGACGGCGGCATCGACATGGCGCCGATAGGCGGTGACTTCATCGGCGCTCGGCCGCGTGAGGTGACCGCGCTGGTGGCGGGCATGGCGGGGGCCGGCACTGACATAATAGGAGTTGAACAGGAAGGCGTAGTCGGGGTGAAAAACCCGATAGCCCTCGCAATGCTCGCCGAGCAGGAATTGCTCGAAAAACCAGGTGGTATGAGCGCGGTGCCACTTTGCCGGGCTGGCGTCCGGCATCGACTGGATCAGCTGATCCTCGGGGGACAGGGGTGCGGCCCGGCGCTCGGTCTCGTCCCGGACAGCGAGATAGGCGTCGACCAGCCGCTGGGCGAGGGTGCCGGAATCGGAGAAGAGTGACGGGGTGGGGGTGGCTAACGCGGCCGCGGTTACTGATTTCGTCACTGGTGGCTCCGGTTCGGGAGAGAACGTTTCTCTGGCAGACAGGTTCCTGACGGACAGTCCGTCCTAGATAGGGGTTCCCATCCGGGAAAAAAGCCTCCCGGCGCCATGATATTGATGCCATCAGACTATGAGCCGACCGGCCTTTTGGGCCCCCGCGTCAAGGCCGCGCATGCCAGCTCCTCGCCATTTTACTTTGGATGCACAACGGTTTGGGCTACATATATAGGCAGGATCGGGTTAAATCGGACGAGCCGGCCCGCAAGGCTTAGCCGCAGGGGACCGTGCCCCAAAAGGAAGCGAATATGAGCATCGAGCAATTCATCGACAACGAAGTGAAGTCGAACGACGTCGTGCTGTTCATGAAGGGAACACCGCAGTTTCCCCAGTGCGGTTTTTCGGGGCAGGTGGTCCAGATCCTCGATCACGTGGGCGTCGGCTACAAGGGCCTGAATGTTCTGGAGTCCGCCGATCTGCGCGACGGCATCAAAACCTACTCCAACTGGCCGACCATTCCGCAACTCTACGTCAAGGGCGAGTTCGTTGGCGGCTGCGACATCGTCCGCGAGATGTTCCAGGCCGGTGAACTGCAGCAGCTGCTGGCCGACAAAGGCGTTACCGTCAACACGGCGGCTTCAGCCTGAGTTCGACCGCGCGCCAGATCGGCAAGGCGCGGCTGGAAGTCATCGTTGCCGACATCACCAGCTTGCGCGTTGACGCCATCGTCAACGCCGCGAATTCGTCACTGCTCGGCGGGGGCGGCGTCGATGGGGCGATCCATCGGGCGGCTGGACCTGAGCTGTTGGCCGAGTGTCGCACCCTGAATGGTTGCGCGACTGGCGATGCCAAAATCACCCGCGGCTACCGGCTGAAAGCCCAACATGTGATCCACACAGTTGGACCGGTTTGGAACGGCGGTAACCTTGGCGAAGACGATTTGCTCGCCTCGTGTTATCGCCGCTCGATCGAACTTTGCCGGAAGCACGGTCTTGCCTCCGTGGCTTTTCCGGCGATTTCAACCGGCATCTATCGCTTCCCCGCCGAACGCGCGGCCGGGATCGCGGTCGCAACCGTGGTCGATGCGCTGGCCACGGCACCCGAAATGACCAGTATGATTTTTTGCTGCTTCTCCGAGGATAGCGCCCGCCTGCATGAATCGGCGCTGGCCGCCTTCGGGAGCCCTTGTGCCTGATGACAGGCGACCGCTACACTCCCCGGGCGAATTCCGGGGAGGGGTCCAATGAATTCACGTCAAGTGCTGTGCGCGTTCGTTGGTGGCGCGCTGATGCTGGGGGCGCCGCCGCTCGCCCGCGCTCAAGGCACCTTCGACATGCCTGCGGGAGCACGTTTCAATGAAGCAAAACTCGCCAAGATCAGCGAGTTCTTCGCGAACGAGGTCGCAACCGGCAAGATCGCCGGCGCGAATGTGCTGATCCAGCAGCGCGGCAAGCCGGTCTATCATCAGACCTTCGGCGTGCAGGACGTGGTCTCCAAGACGCCGATATCAGACAAGACCATCTTCCGCCTGTCATCGCTGACCAAAGCGATCACATCAGTCGTGGCGATGCAGCTGATCCAGGACGGCAAGATCAAGCTCGACGATCCCGTCTCGAAATACATTCCGTCCTTCGCATACATGAAGGTCGGGGTGGAGAAAAAGGCCGAGGACGGCAACAGGACGCTCGAACTGGTGCCGATGACCCGGCCCATTACCATTCTCGACCTGTTGCGTCACACCTCCGGCATCACCTATGGCTTCTATGGCGACAGTCTGGTGCGCAAGGCTTACAAGGAGGCCAACATCTATGCGGGCGAATTCGACCTCGCCGAGTTCGCCGAACGAATCGCCAAGCTGCCGCTGCACAACCAGCCGGGCGCGCTCTGGCAATACGGCCATTCCACCGACATCCTGGGACGGATCATGGAGATCGTGTCCGGAAAATCCTTGCTCGAGATCGAGAAGGAAAAGCTGCTCGATCCGCTCGGCATGACCGACACCGGCTTCTTCGTCACCGAACCGGAGAGGTTGCAACGGCTCGCCCAGCCGGTGCCGAACGACAGTGATTTCCGTGTCGGCCGCCAGTACCGGACCGAGGTTCGCCAGAAATGGGAATCCGCCAGCGGCGGCATGGTCTCGACCATGTCGGACTTTTCGCGCTTTGCGCAAATGCTGCTCAACGGCGGGACGTTCGAGGGCAAGACCTATCTCAGCCCGAAGACGTTCGAATTGATGGCATCGGACCATACCGGCAAGAGCTCCGGCGTCGAGCGGGACTATTTCTATTTTCCCGGTGACGGCTTCGGCATGGGGCTTGGGTTTGCCGTGCGCACCGATCCCGGCAACGCCAAGCCTCCGCCGCCGGGATCGCTGGGCGAATTGAAATGGGACGGCGCCTCGGGTTGCTACATGGTGATCGACCGCAAGCAGGAAATGCTTTTCGTATTGCTGGAACAGACTCCCACCGAACGGCAGCGCGTTCAGCGCACCCTCAAGCAGTTGGTTTATGAAGCGATGGAGAATTGACGGCGTGAGGCTCCGCGGTCTTTTCGTCGCGGCGCTGGCCGCATTCGTCGTCCTGGTCTCGTCGCATGTCGTGCGTGCCAGCGAGCCTGCGCCGGGCGCGGGAAGCTTTTCGCGCGAAGGCCTGACGCGCGTCGGCGACTATATCCGCAACGAAATCGCGACCGGCAAGATTCCCGGTGCGATCCTGCTGATCCAGCAGCACGGCAAGCCGGTCTATTTCGAGAGCTTCGGCGTCCGCGACGTTGCGACCAAACTGCCGATGACCGCGGATACCATCTTCCGCCTCTATTCGATGTCGAAGCCGATCACCTCGGTGGCGGCGATGATGCTGGTCGAGGACGGAAAATTAAAACTCGACGATCCCGTCTCGAAATACATCCCGGCCTTTGCGACGACAAAAGTCGGTGTCGAGAAGCGCGCCGACGATGGTACGCTGACGCTGGTCGAGGAGCCGCTCGAACGGCCCATTACGATCACCGATTTGCTGCGCCATACCTCCGGCCTGCCTTACGGTTACATGGGAGGAGGTCTCGTACGCGCCCGCTATGCCGAGGCTGGTCTCATCCGCCGCAACCTGACCAATGCCGAGTTTGCCGAGCAAGTCGCAAAACTGCCTTTGGTCGAGCAGCCAGGCACGCGATGGGACTACGGCTATTCCACCGACGTACTGGGTCGCGTGATCGAGGTGGCGTCGGGAAAATCCCTGCTTGAATTCGAAAGGGAACGCTTGCTCGGCCCACTCGGGATGAACGAGACGGCGTTCGTCGTCGCCGATCCGGCGATGCGGCCACGCATTGCCGAGCCGATGCCGACCGATCGCGCGATCAGCCCGGTCACCAACGTTCGGGATCCGATGGAGCCGAGGAGGATGGAGTCCGGCGGCGGCGGCATGGTGGGTACCCTCGGCGACTACGCACGCTTCGCGCAGATGCTGCTGAATGGCGGCACTTTCGAAGGCCGTCGTTACCTCAGGCCCGAGACGATCGCGCTCATGACGTCCGACCACATCGGTGCCGAAACCAAAATCGCGCGCGACTATGCTTACTACCCCGGCGAAACGAGCGGCTTCGGGCTTGGCTTTGCAGTACGCACGTCGGTGCCGCCGAACACGTCATGGCCGCTGGGCGAGTACCGTTGGGACGGCGTCGCGGGCACGTTCTTCTTCATCGATCCCAAGGACGATATGTTCGCGATCTTCATGGTGCAGACGCCATCGCAGCGCGGACGTATTCAGCTTGCATTGAAGACGCTGATCTATCAAGCGTTGGGGAGATGAGCGTTAGGCCCCGCGCACGATCTCGCGCACGAAACCGACCGTCTCCTCGATCATCGCGGCCGTCACATCGAGATGGGTGCAGGCGCGGATCCTGCCGTCCATCATCGCCAGCAGCACGCCGCGCTTGCGCAGAGCCTCGATCATCTTGTCACCCGGGATGCCGGCGCCATCCGGCTTGAAGAACACGAGGTTGGTTTCCGGCTGCTGCACCTCGACGCCATTGATCTGCGACAGCCCGCGCGCCAGCGCCCGCGCGTTGGCGTGATCGTCGGCGAGGCGGTCGACGTGATGGTCGAGCGCGTAGACGCAGGCCGCCGCGCAAATGCCGGCCTGCCGCATCGAGCCGCCGAGCCGCTGCTTCCAGCGCCAGACATTGTCGATGAAATCGCGCGAGCCGGCGATGGCGCCGCCGACCGGCGCGCCGAGGCCTTTGGAGAAATCGATCCAGGCCGAATCCCAGCCCGCAGCCATGTCGCGCGCGGAAATGCCTGACGCGACGCAGGCGTTCAAGAGCCGCGCACCGTCCATATGGGTGACGAGCCCGTTGGCCCTGGCGATTTCGACGACCTCATCCAGCGCGGCCTTCTTCCAAATCGTGCCGCCGCCGATATTGGCGGTCTGTTCGACGCTGACGACGGTTTGCGGCGGCTGGTAGCGCGAGCGTGGGTGAAGCGCGGCCCGAAACGTCTCCGGCGAGAATTGCCCGTCGTCGCCCGGCAGTGGCGTGATCTGGAAACCGCCGAGGGCGGCATGCGCACCACCTTCGCGGGCGATGATGTGCGCGCTGACATGCGCCAGGATCTCGTCGCCCGGCCGGCACCAGGACAAGGTCGCCGCGACGTTGCACATGGTGCCCGACGGCATGAACACGGCCGCCTCCTTGCCGAGCAGGTCGGCGACGCGTTCGCAGAGCAGATTGACGGTCGGATCGTCGCCGATCTGTTCGTCACCAACCTCGGCCCGCGCCATTGCCTCGCGCATCGCCGGCGTGGGGCGGGTCTGGGTATCCGACAGCAGATTGATACGGACCGGCGCTGCCTTGGGATCGCGCGGAGGAGGGGTGTAATAGGTCATTGGCTGGCTCTCGGTAGTTGCAAGACGGCGAGGAGAGGAGGGAATTATCTGAAGCGCAGATTTTCGCGTGACAACTGGTCGATCGATCTACACCCCATCAGCTTCATGTCGCGCTCGATCTCGGCCCGCATCAGGCCGAGCGCACGCTCAACGCCGGCCTGGCCGGCTGCCGCGAGAGGATAAAGATAGAAGCGGCCGACGCCAACAGCTTTGGCCCCCAGCGACAATGCTTTCAGGACATGGGTGCCACGCTGGATTCCGCCGTCCATGATGACGTCGATCCGGTCGCCGACGGCATCGACGATTTCAGCCAGTTGATCGAACGCCGCCCGCGAACCGTCGAGCTGCCGGCCGCCATGGTTGGACAGGATGATTCCGGTGCAGCCGATCTCGACGGCGCGTTTGGCATCGGCCACCGACATGATGCCTTTCAGGCAGAATTGTCCGTTCCATAGCTTCACCATTTCGGCGACGTCGTCCCAGGTCATGGAAGGGTCGAGCATTTCGGTGAAGTAGCGTCCGATCGACATGGCGCCGCCGCTCATATCGACGTGCTCGTCGAGCTGAGGCAGTTTGAAGCCCTCATGGGTGAGATAGTTGATGCCCCACATCGGCTTGATTGCGAACTGGGCCATGCCGGCAAGCGTCAGGCGGAAGGGAATCGAGAATCCGGTACGCAAATCGCGTTCGCGGTTGCCGCCGGTGATGCTGTCCACCGTCAGCATCATGACGTTGACGCCGGCTTGCTTCGCCCGCTGCATCATGGCGCGGTTGAGGCCGCGATCGCGGTGAAAATAGAACTGATAGACCTGCGGCGTATCGTGCGCCTTGCGTAATTCCTCGAGGCTGACCGTGCCGAGCGAGGATACCCCGAACATCGTGCCGTACTTCGCGGCTGCTGCGGCCACCGCGCGCTCGCCGGTATGGTGGAACAGGCGCTGCAGCGCGGTCGGGGAGCAATAGACCGGCATCGCCAGTTTCTGGCCCATGACGGTCACCGACATGTCGATGGCCTCCACGCCGCGCAGGACGTTGGGGACCAGATCGCAGCGCTCGAAGCTTTGGGTATTCCGGCGCAGCGTTGCCTCGTCGTCGGCGGCGCCGTCGATGTAATTGAAGATCGGGCCGGGCAAGCGCTGTTGCGCCAGCTTGCGGAAATCGTGGAAGTTGTGGCAGTCGCTCAGGCGCATGGGGCGTTCCCATTGGGGGCAGAAAAAAGGCCCCGGTTTTCCCGGGGCCTTTAATAACTCGAAAATGCGTTCCGATCAGCGCGAATAGAATTCGACGATCAGATGCGGCTCCATCTGCACCGCGAACGGCACGTCCGACAGTGCCGGGATGCGGGTGAACTTCGCCGTCATCTTGGAGTGATCGGCCTCGATGAAGTCGGGCACGTCGCGCTCGCCGAGCTGGACGGCTTCCAGCACCGGGGTGAGCTGCCTGGAGGATTCCTTGATCTCGACGACGTCGCCGGGCTTGACCTTGTAGCTCGAAATGTTGACGCGACGGCCGTTCACCTTGATGTGGCCGTGGTTGATGAACTGGCGCGCGGCGAACATGGTGGCGACGAACTTGGCGCGATACACCACGGTGTCGAGGCGGCGCTCGAGGAGGCCGATCAGGTTTTCACCGGTGTCGCCCTTCATCCGGCCGGCTTCGACATAGATGCCGTGGAACTGGCGCTCGGAAATGTTGGCGTAATAGCCCTTGAGCTTCTGCTTGGCGCGGAGCTGCACGCCGAAGTCGGACAGCTTGCCCTTGCGGCGCTGGCCGTGCTGGCCGGGGCCGTATTCACGGCGGTTCACGGGGCTCTTGGGGCGGCCCCAGATATTCTGGCCCATACGGCGATCGATCTTGTATTTCGCCTCACTGCGCTTAGTCATCGCGTCCTCTTGATAAGTTTGGGTTTTGAGGAGACGCGCCCTCCTGTGCGCCGGGAACTTCCCGGTGCCGACAGGTCCGCCTCGAAAGCTTCAAGGAGAACCACGGGTCGCGAAACGCAACGCGGGCCGAAAACGGCCCGCGAGCAAGCGGGTTATTAGGGAGAAAGCGCCGTTCTGTCAATGAGAAGGGCACGTCATTCCGGGGCGCGAAGCGAACCCGGAATCTCGAGATCCCCCTGGGGGTGCAATTGCACCCCTGAGGTTCGCTTCGCCCCCGGGATGACGGCCAAGAAGCCGTCAAGTCGCGACCGCCCGGACCGCTTTTGGCTCGGTTTGCTGCCGATTCGAGCGCAATTCGCCGGCGATTTCGGTGTTCAGCACCTGTTCCAGCCGATTCAGCACCTTGGCGATCAGGGCGGCATCGGTAATCCGGTGGTCCCAGCGCAGCACGACGTCGATCGTCTGGTCCGGTTTCTCGACCCCGTAGCTCAGGACGAACGGGCCCGGGCTCAGGGCGTGGAGCTGGCCGGCGCCATAGGCGGCCACGGACGTGACCCCGAAACTGCCGAAATAATTGGCGCGCTGGCGGCCGAAATTGAGCCCGATCGCCCAGAACAGCCGGCGCAGCGGCAGCGGCAGCCGGGTCGTGCGCAAGATTTTCCGGAACGCCGGCACCTGTTCGATCGGCGCCTCCTTGGCATGCCGGATCATCGCATCGACGTCCGCGAGCGACATTTCATCGGGGGCGGTGACCTTTTGCGGCAGCACGCAATCCTGGCCGTCTTCGACGCGCGCGATCGCCACCATCGCGACGCTGCGCGGCAGTTCGTAGAACGCAGGCGTTGGCCATTTGACGTAGAGCGTGCGCAGCACCGGTTGCTCCTTGGCGACCAGCGCGAACGCCTTGACGAAGATCGCCGCCCAGCCCGGCCGCACGGCGGCCTGCGCGCGGGCCTCCAGCAGCCCGCGGATATTGAGCGGCCGCGCCAGCGAGACAAACGGCACGCGGTTCGACGCATGCATGAGGTCAGCGATGAGACGGCGCGGCAATGTTATTTTTCGAACCGTTCCGCGCATGGCTCCGCTCAACTTCCCGCAATCAACAAATCAGAAAAACCGGCGGGCCCAACGACCCGCCAATCCCCTGATGTAGCACGAACCGGCCGGTTTGACGCCAGAGCCTTTCCGTTTCGATTGCATCGAAACGGGGTTCTGGGTCCTTATTTTTGACGCGTTTTCTTGACGCGAACCGGGTCCACCCACGGATCAAGTCCGAGGGCATGCTTCGCTGGAAAACGCTACAGCCTTATGGCGCCGGTTTGGCCAATGGTTCGCCCGCCTTGACGACGTAAACCCCAAGCACTTTGAAGGGCTTGTCGCCGGCCTTGGCGTCGTGAACGGCGCCTTCCGGGATCTGGTAGGATTCGCCGGCCTTGATCTTCACGGGCGGCTTGCCGTCGATGATGAGCTCAAGCTCGCCCTCGAGCACATAGCCGGTCTCGGCGCCGGGATGGGTGTGGCGGCCGGCCGCGCCGCCGGCAGGCACTTCCGCAATCGCGGTGACGGTGTTGTAGCCGGGCGGGAAATCGAGTTTTTGCAGCGGGGTGCGCTTGATGCCGCTTTGCTGGGCAATCGCGACCCCGGCGCCGGCGAAGGCAATGACGGTCAGTCCGAGCAGAATTTTCCTGATCATGATGTTTGTTCTCCCTGTCGGAAAAGACTAGCAGCGACACCGCGGTGGGCAAAGCGGGACGGGCAGCTAGACTCTTGTCTTGACGCGTTTTCTTCACGCGAACCGGTATCCACTTCGCTCGAAAACGCTCTATCGCTTGATTCCCTCAAAGCTCGCGGCGATGCCGCGTTGAAACAGCGACCAATCGAAGCCGAGCGCGAGCGCCACATACCCGCGCTCGATCATTTTATTGGCCTGTTCGGCGGATCGCGCGACGCCGCCGATCGGCACGCCGCTCTTGAGGATGCCTTCCTCGGCGCGCTGCATCAGCGCGACCACCTGGGGATCGTCGGGCAGGCCACGCTTGTTGATGGAGGTCGCAAGGTCGCCGGGGCCGATCACCGCAAGGTCGATGCCTGGCGTTGCCATGATCTCGTCGATGCGGTTGACCGCCTCGACATGTTCGATGGTGATAATGCAGATCATGTCATCGTCGGCGGTCGCCATGTAGTCCGGCATCGACACGCCCCAGCGGAACGGCGCGTGAAACGCGCCCCACAGCCGGTCGCCCTTCGGCGGATAGCGCACGCTGCGCACCGCCTTTTCGGCGTCCGCAGCGCGGCAGATCATCGGAAAATTGATGCCGAGCGCGCCGATGTCCATCGGCGCCTTCGCCAAATGCGGCTCGTTGGCCGCGATCCGCACCATCGGCACGCAGGGCGTGCCTGAAGTGGCCGTGATCATCGCATGCGCGGAGCCGAGATCGATCGGGCCGTGTTCGAGGTCGACGATGATCCAGTCGATCCCGGTGCGGGCCATGATCTGCACCGTCTGGATCGAGGGGATGGTCGCGATGGCGCCGAAGGTCGGGCGCTTCTCGCGCCATTGCTGACGGAGACGGTTGAGCGGCGTGAGGGAGGCGGAGGTCAATTGCAAAGCTCCGTTGGGCGGGCAGGGTGTATGCACGGCGATCAGAGTAACGGTGTAGCATCCTCTCGTCGTCCCGGCGAACGCCGGGACCCATACGCCGCGGCAGTCATTGTTTGCAGAAGGTCTCTAACGCCACCGCTCTCACCGATGGGCCGCGGCGTATGGGTCCCCCGATGCGCAATTGCGCATCTGAGCTCAAGGCCGGGACGACGGCAGTGTTTGTCATTGCACCATCATCCAAACGCAACTTCGCGATCTCGCGACGCAATGCGCCCGAGGTTTGCTGTAAACTTCCCGCCCTCCAATGAGAGGGCGCAGGGAAGACCGGGTGCGCGCTGCACCCGCGGTCTCGCGTGCGGTTTGCACAAAACAAAATGCACACGAGCATACAGGGCAGCGGAGAACACCCGGCCTTCCCTGCGCAATGGCTTTACGGCTTATGCCGTGATCTCCCCGGAGACGAGTTCTTGGTTGACTCCGTCGCTGCCGTTCAGCTCTCGCCTACCCGACAGCTTGACACCAGCAACGGGCGCCAGGACCACACGGTTTTGCCGTACGCTTATCCACGCCGTCGTCGAGGCGTAAACCAGCGTCCACCGCAACCCGCCCAACGCCCGTGACGACGGCCGACGCCCTTCTGAGTAGGACGGGATGGCCAAACACATACCTCTGATTTTCCTTCTGGTAAACAGAAATATTTGCTATTTCAGGGCTT
Organism: Bradyrhizobium sp. AUGA SZCCT0177; assembly: GCF_018130125.1. Lineage (NCBI taxonomy): Bacteria > Pseudomonadati > Pseudomonadota > Alphaproteobacteria > Hyphomicrobiales > Nitrobacteraceae > Bradyrhizobium > Bradyrhizobium sp. AUGA SZCCT0177. The sequence continues at coordinate 207,177 of NZ_JAFCMA010000008.1, forward strand.
GACACGATTTCCGAATATCGGAACTGATTTGCCCGTCGGGTTGTTTTGTCGCACCTGCTGCCGCACATCCGTCATTGCGAGCCACCGGGTCGCGCGAATGCGCGCCCGATGACAGGCTCCGCGAAGCAATCCATCGCGCTGCGCACGCGGAGAGATGCATTGCTTCGTCGCTTCGCTCCTCGCATTGACGGCGAAAACTTATGAAGCCTGCGACAGGCTTCGTTCTCGTGCCGGCGAATACTCCACCGGCACCAGCCAGCGATCCTCGATCTCTCCTACCATCAGTCCATGCTCCGCGTGCGTCACACGCTTGATTTCGGACCATTCGGCATCCGCCATGAAGGCGGACCATGCCGCAGTCTTGGTCGCCTCATCGGGCCATTCCAACAAATAGGCAAACTCGGTTCTGTCACCCTGTTTGGTTTCCCACATCGCGACGATACGAAAGCCGAATTTGGTGCGCATGATACGCGCCGCGTGATCGCGAAAACGGTTATGGAATGCGGCCTTGTTCCGTTCGAAGATTTCATAGATGCGAAGTTGCTGGATCATGCTCAGATCTCCCCTTGCGCCGGAGATATGATCGCGGGGTTGCCTGTCAACTGCCCGATCCACAGCATCCCGCGATCGGTTCCAGCAAACAACGGGACACTCACAGCCCGTCGGGCGGAATGCCTGACGTGCTGGCCGCCACCGGCCGGGCGCGGACCCGTTCGCGGTAGAACGCGTAGAGGCCGGACGAGACGATAATCGAGGCGCCAAGCAACATCATGGCATCAGGCTTGTCGCCGAACATGAAATAGCCAAGCAGCATGGCCCACAGCAGCGCCGAATAGCGGAACGGCGCTACCGCCGAGATATCGCCCGATCGCAGCGCCACGATCATGCATTGATAGCCGATCAGCACCAGCACCGCAGCCAGCGCCAGCATGCCCAGCGCGTGATTGGACGGCGGCGTCCAGCCGCCGAGCGGAAACAGGATGACCGCGCCGGCCGATGTCACCGTCACCGTCATCAACAGCGTGATGAAAAGCGAGGGGATTTGCGCGGGTATTTTCTTGGTGGAGAGGTCGCGCAGGGCGCAGAACGCCACCGAGACCAGCGCCAGCAGCGAAAACTGGTTGAAGCCGGCAATTCCCGGCCGCACGATGATGAGCATGCCGACAAAACCGGCTGCGATCGCCAGCCAGCGCCGCCAGCCGACCGGCTCGCGAAACACTAGCGCCGCGCCGAGCGTGATGGCGAGCGGCAAGGCCTGAAAGATCGCCGAAGTATTGGCCAGCGGCAGATGCGTGAGCGCCGCCATGAACGAGATCGTGCCTCCGACCTCGCCGACGACGCGCAGCGCGACCGGCTTGGTCGCGACCGCGCGCAAGGGGCGCAACGCGCGCTGATGGAATGCGAGCGCTGCGACCAGCACGATCGCGAACAGGCCACGCACCAGCATCACCTGGCCGAAATTGATTTCTGCCGACACCGCCTTGGTGATGGAGTCGTTGATCGTGAAGGCCGCCATGGCGGTGGCCATGATCAGGCTGCCGCGGATATTTGGGGAGAGAGCCAAGATGGATTCCAGCGAATCGTGGATCGTAGGGTGGGCAAAGCGACAGCGTGCCCACCATTAGCAACAACGATCTGGAGAGATGGTGGGCACGGCGCCAACGCGCCTTTGCCCACCCTACGGATGCAATGAATGAAACATGGCGCGATCCGGATGGACCGCGCCATGTTGCAAATTATTTCGCGCCGGCCTTCTGCGCGTATTCCCAGGAGGCCTGCGACAGCGGCACCGTGCGCTTCGCCGACTCGATGGCCTTGGCGTTGGCCGCGGTGCCGTCGCGGATCCGGCCCGCAATACCCTGCGTGATGCCCGCAAGGCGGAACAGATTGTAGGAGAAGTACCAGTTCAGGTCGGGGACCTCGGTACCGGTCACGTTGCAGTAGATCTGCGCGGCCTCTTCCATGCTCGGGATGTTCAGCGCCTTCAGATCGGCGTTGGCGAGGCCCGGCATGGTCCATTGCATCAACAGGTATGTGAAGTCGGCCATGGGATCGCCGAGCGTCGACAATTCCCAGTCCAGCACCGCCTGCACGCGCGGTTCGGTGGAATGGAAGATCATATTGTCGAGGCGGTAGTCGCCGTGGACGATCGAAACGCGCTTCTGCTCCGGCACGGTCTTCGGCAGCCATTCGGCGAGCTTTTCGAATTCCGGAATGTGCTGGGTTTCGGAGGCACGGTATTGCTTGGTCCAGCGATCGACCTGCCGCGCAAAGTAATTGCCGGGCTTGCCGAAATCGCCGAGGCCGATGGCCTGCGGATCAAACAGGTGCAGTTTTGCAAGCGTCTCGATCTTGCTGGTGAAGATCTTGTAGCGGTCTTCCGGCGTCTGGGTCGGCAGCGTGGGATCCCACAGCACCCGCCCCTCTTCCATCGACATGATATAGAAGGCCGAACCAATCACGCCGTCGTCGGTGCAGAGCGCATAGGCCTTTGCAACCGGAAAACCCTGCTTGCTCAGCGCGGCGATCACGCGGAATTCGCGATCCACCGCATGCGCCGACGGCAGCAATTTGCCGAACGGCCTGCGGCGCATCACATAGGATCGTTCCGGCGTATTGAGCCGGTAAGTCGGGTTGGACTGGCCGCCCTTGAACTGCAGGACGGTCAGTGGTCCCTGATAGCCTTCAACGTTTTCGCGCATCCACGCATCGAGGCGCTTTTCATCGATACGATGACGCTCCTCGACTTCCTTGGTGCCTGAAAACTCTTCGTCTTTCCTAACGCCGTCCGCCACGATGACGCTCCCTTACTTTATCATCCGTCATTCCGGGGCGATGCGCAGCATCGAACCCGGAATCTCGAGATTCCCCGGTGCGCAACTCCGCACCTGTGGTCTGGTCCTACGGACCATCCCGGAATGACGGCGGGGAGAACGCGCTCCCATTTTGTTACTGCTTAGTGCGACGTGTTTGCATACTTCCGAAGTTCAAGTCTGGCAATGGCGCGATTGTGCACCTCGTCCGGACCGTCAGCCAGGCGGAGCGTACGGATATGGGCATAATCCTTCGCCAGGCCGGCTTCGTCGGAGACACCGCCGCCGCCATAGGCCTGGATGGCATTGTCGATGATCTTCAACGCCATGTTGGGCGCGGTGACCTTGATCATTGCGATCTCGGCCTGCGCGGTCTTGTTGCCGACCTTGTCCATCATGTCGGCAGCCTTGAGGCACAGCAGGCGATTCATCTCGATGTCGGCGCGCGCTTCGCCGATACGCTGTTCCCACACCGAGTGCTCGATGATCTTCTTGCCGAACGCGGTGCGCGAGGCCAGCCGCTTCACCATCTTCTCAAGCGCTTCCTCGGCCTTGCCGATGGTGCGCATGCAGTGATGGATGCGGCCCGGACCAAGACGGCCCTGCGCGATCTCGAAGCCGCGACCCTCGCCGAGCAGGATGTTTTCCGCAGGGACCCGAACGTTTTCCAGCAGCACCTGGGCGTGGCCGTGCGGCGCATCGTCATAGCCGAACACCGGAAGCATTTTCTCCACCTTGATGCCGGGGGTATCGAGCGGAACCAGGATCTGCGACTGCGCCTGGTGTTTCGCCGCGTTCGGATCGGTCTTGCCCATCAGGATCGCGATCTTGCAGCGGGGGTCGCCGACGCCTGACGACCACCATTTGCGGCCGTTGATGACGTAGTGGTCGCCATCCTTTGCGATGCGCGTTTCGATGTTGGTCGCGTCCGACGACGCCACCGCGGGCTCGGTCATCAGGAAGGCGGAACGGATTTCACCGTCCATCAGCGGCCGCAGCCACTTCCGCTTTTGCTCCTTGGTGCCGTAGCGGATAAACACTTCCATGTTACCGGTATCCGGGGCGGAACAATTGAACACTTCCGAAGCCCAGGAGATGCGGCCCATCTCTTCCGACAGCAACGCATATTCGAGGTTGGTCAATCCCGCGCCGCGGAATTCGTCATCCTCATGCGCGTTCGGCGGCATGAACATGTTCCAAAGGCCTTCGGCCTTGGCCTTCTTCTTCAGATCCTCGAGGATCGGAATGACCTTCCAGCGCGGTCCCTCCGCATCCTGCTTGTCGTAGATCGGCACCGCGGGCCGAACATGCGTTTTCATGAACGAACGAACGCGGTTGAGCCATTCGGTCTGGCGTTCTGACATATTGAAGTCCATGGGACGCTCCCTTCTGAAGATATTTGCTGGCTTTTGAAACCTTTGGCGGCACTGTCTGCCCGCCCCTCGTGCGCCGCAAGAGATTTGCTGGCTTCGATGGAGGCGGATTGACATTTCCGGCCCTTCAAACGATAGTTTCATACACACGTTTGAAATGCAACTCCCCAACAGGGGACCAGATATGGCGTCCGATCATACCCGCTCCGCCATTCTCGCCGCCGCCGAACGGCTCTACGCCGATCGCGGTTTTGGCGATGTGACATTGCGCGACATTGTTGCCGAGGCGAACGTCAATCTCGCCGCGGTGAATTATCATTTCGGTTCCAAGGACGAGTTGATCGCGGAATTGTTCGTGACCCGCAGCCTTGCCACCAACCGCGAGCGGCTCAACGAACTGAAGGCGGCCGAAGAAGCCGGCGGCGGCCGCGCCTCGATCGAGGCCATCATGCATGCGCTGGTCGGCCCCACCTTGCGCGGCTGCCTCGGCCCTGACCGCGAAGGCTCGACCGCGGCGCGCTTCATGATCCGCGCCTCGATCGAGTCAGTGCCGCCGATCCGCCGCATCAAGAATCGCGAGGTCGATCATTTGCGGAAATTCGTCGCCGCAATGCGCCGCTCCCTGCCCGGCCGCGGCGATGCCGAGCTCTATTGGGGTCTGCATTTTGCACTCGCGATGTCGCACCACACGATCCGCGAAAAGGAGCGGCTCACAAAACTGTCGGAAGGCCAATGCGACCTCAACGACGTGAATGCGATCGTCGAACGCGTGGTCGCGGTGTCGGTGATGGCGCTGACGGGCGGCGAGCCCGCAAAGAAAGCGCCGGCCCGGTCCATGGCGCCGCCCTATGGCCGGCTGACCCGGCAGGACCTGTGAGCGGGCGCGCGTCCATTCGCGCTTCCTTATCCGCTTGAGGTGCGCAAACCGCATATCGTGAACCTGAGCATTTCAACGAGCCGCCGTGAACCAAATCTTCAGCTTGCCTGCACATGATCGCGTGCGACGCAGCGAAGTTTTCGGCGGCAAGCATGTTGGAAATCGCAGTAGGGATGATCGCCTTGTTGGCCGGCGCTTTGCTTGGCGGGGCCGTGGCCGTAACTGCGCGCCGGCGGTACCGGCGGGACGGCGACGTAAAGAAGCTGCTCGTTTCCCTTGTTGCAGCGATCGTTGCGCTCGTAACTGCCTTGCTGACCCATTTCGTCGTCTTGATTAATATTTACCTGCCGACAGGCGGCTTTTCCGGCGTCACGGGCGGCCGTGTGCTGCTCGTTTATTGCTCAAGCCTTCTGTCGGTGCCGGTCGGTATGGCCTGGGGATGGGTGCTGAGCTTCGTTGGCAGCCCGGCCGATGCGACAGGACAAGAAAGAGCGTCCGGTTTGGTCGTTCGCGGTTTGGCTTTCTCCCTTTTCGCCACAACCGCCCTGGCCATCGTCGCCCTCGCTGCAAGGCTCGCTGGGCATGGCCACGACAACACGATCGGTCCTCCCGGAATCGCGGCCGCTTTTGTGTTTCTCGGCCTCATGATGCTCTGGGCCGTCGGGATCACAACGAACTTCCGCAACATGAGCGCAGGACGAGCGGTGCAGCGGGTTGGCGCCGGATTCGCCAGCTCGGTGATGCTGGCATTGGGCATCTTCATTGCGGCCGTTGCGGTGGAAAGCCTGTTTCCGGGTTTGACGCGCCTCGTCGAAGCATGGAACGTCTTGATCTTCTTCTACCCCTTCTACCTGGGTGGATCGTTTGCGCTCGCAGCGGTTTTGTTTTTCTTCGGCGGCAGAATCTTCGCCAGAACATGGTCCCGGCTGTCGCTTGCCTGGTAAGACCGGCTGTTCACATCATCGCCACGCAGTCGATCTCGATGTCGAACGGCCCGGTCCATTCCGGGATGCAGACGAAGATGCGGGCCGGCGGGTCCTGTGGAAAGTAGCGCCGGTAGACCGAATTGACGGCCGCAAAGTGCCTGGCTGAGGTGCAGTAGATGTTGCACTTCATCACATTGTCCAGCGATGCGCCCGCGGCCTCCAGACAGCGTTTCATCTGCTCGAGAACCAGTTCGGTCTGGCGCTCGATCGGAACACTGAGGATTTCGCCGGTCTGGGGATCGAACGGCGGCAGGCCCGAGACAAAGATCATGTTGCCGGCGCGCGTGACCGGCGATGCCGGAGGCGCACCCCACCTCTCGAGAAAAGACGAGATCGGTTCGACGCGGAGGGCTTCTCGTTTCATGGCGGCACCTTCGATTGGCGGATCGACGGCGCAAGACTAACGTCCTCCGCCGCGATCATGCTTCGAAGTTGATCGAAATGTCGCTGTTTCGCCTACACGATCTTCTGCGCCTTCAGCGCCTCGACCTTGGCGTCGTCATAACCGATCGTCGCCAGCACTTCCCTGGTGTGCGCGCCGAGCAGCGGCGGCGCGCGATACTCCTTCACCGGCGTGCCAGAGAATGCGATGGCATTGCGGATCAGCGACAGTTCGGGCTCGAAGGGATGATCGACCTTGACCCGCATGCCGCGCGACTGGACGTGCGGATCCGAAAACACCTGCTCGAAATTGTTGATCGGACCGGAGGGCACGCCGGCCTTCTCCAACTCGTCCAGCCAGTACGCCACCGGCTTCTTCAGGAACAGTCCGGCGAAGATCGCCATGATCTCCTTGCCGTGCACGACGCGGTCGTTGTTCTTGAGGAATCTTGAATCGGTCGCAAGCTCGGGGGCGCCCAACACGGCGCAGGTGCGCGCGAACTGGCCGTCATTGCCGACCACCAGCATCAATTCGCCATCGGTGGCGCGGAACACGCCGGCCGGCATGCCGCCATTGCCCCAGGTGCCGCGCCGCGGCGGCGTCACGCCGTTGACGAGATAGATCTGCAACCAATGCGACAGCGAGGCGATCACGGTGTCGAACAGGCAGACGTCGACATGCTGCCCCTCCCCGCCATTGACCTTGCGGTGAAACAGCGCAGAGAGAATGCCGATCGAGGTGTTCATGCCGGTCATGTAGTCGACGATCGACGGGCCGACCTTCATCGGCCCCTCGCCGGGCTCGCCGTCGATATGACCGGTGACGCTCATCAAGCCGCCCATCGCCTGCAAAATCGCGTCGTAGCCGGCGCGCGGCGCGTAAGGCCCGGTCTGGCCGAAACCGGTCACCGAGCAATAGATGATGCCAGGATTGATCGCCTTGATCGATTCATAATCCAGCCGGTAGCGCTTGAGATCGCCGACCTTGTAATTCTCCATCATCACGTCGCAGGATTTTGCGAGCTCGCGGATGATGTCCTGGCCTTCCGGCGAGGCGATGTTGACGGTGACCGACTTCTTGTTGCGGTTGGCGCACAGATAGAACGAGTTGTTGTTGTTGGCCTTGCCTTCGGGGTCCTGCAGGTATGGCGGGCCGAAAGCGCGCGCATCGTCGCCGCCGCCGGGACGCTCGATCTTGATCACCTCGGCGCCGAGATCGCCCAGCATCTGCGCCGACAAGGGCCCCGCCAGCACCCGCGTCAGGTCGAGAATTTTGATGCCTTCGAGTGGCAGAGCCGACATGAAACTTCCTCCGAAACTTTTGATTTGGTGGCGCCGGAATGTCCCCCCGGCGCGCGATGCCCAGCCGATACACTATTTTGCGGCCATGAGCCCTGCATTCGCGGCATGCAGCCATCCGCCTGTGGCTTGTGGCGCGCCGAAACGCCTCAGCCCGGCGCGTTGAACGTCCGCGCAAAAAACACCGGGGATCTCGCCTTCTTCAGCCGGTAAAGCTGGGCCGGCCGGTTCGGCCCCTTGCGCATTTTGGCCACCGGCTCGATCAGGTCCGCCGCCAGCATCCGGGTGCGGAACGCGCTCTTTTCCAGCGGGCGGTCGAGCACGATCTCGTAGACCCGCTGCAGATCCGGCAGGGTGAATTCCGGCGGCATCAGATAGGCCGGCAGCGAGGTGTACTCGACCTTGCTGCGCAGGCGCTGGACCGCCGCCTCCAGAATATCGGCGTGGTCGAAGGCAAGCCTGATCCTTGGCTTGCCCGAACCGACGGCAAACCACCGCCCGTCGGCGGCGCCAGGGCCGCTCGCGGGCAAATCGGGCATCAGCGCGAAATAGGCGTGGGTCGCCGACCATCCGCGGGGATCTCGGCCCGAGCTTCCCCAGCTTCCCAATTGTTCGAGATAGGGACTGACCATGCCGGTCTTTTCCCTGAGCTTGCGGACCGCACAGGCTTCAAGGTCGCGGTCCTTCTCGATGTCGACGAAACCGCCCGGCAATGCCCAGGAATCCGGAAACGGCTCGCCCTCATTTGCCGGGCGCTGGACCAGCAGGACCTGGAGCGCATCGTCTCGGATGGCGAAGATGACGACGTCGACCGTCGTCAGCGGCCGCGGAAAATCCAGCGCCCCCGGGTTGCCCGACCTTGTTCCCCGTCCCTGTTCCATGCCCGCATCCGTGTCCCATGAACCTTTTTGCCGCCGGGCTTGACAATAGCATACTTAGTTGTACTGTCCAACTTACTTAGTTGCCCAGACACACTTACGAACGCGAACTAGAAGAAGGAGTACACGCCATGTTCGGCATCCGGTTCATCAAGGCACAGCCGACGACCTACCTGATGAAATACCGCGGCGGCGCCGTGACCCAGGAAGGCGCCGGCCTCTCGGGGTTCTATTACTCCCCGGTCACTTCGCTGGTCGCGGTGCCGATCGGCAGCCGCGACGCCGCCTTCATCTTCGAGCAGATCGCCCGCGACTTTCAGGCCGTCACCATCCAGGGCCACGTCACCTATCGCGTCAGTGATCCCAAGCGGGCGGCGGCCATGCTCAATTTCACGCTCAAGAAGGACGGCAAGAATTACGAGTCCGACGACCCCGAGAGACTGCCGCTGCGGATCCTCGGCACCGTCGAGGTGCTGGCGCAACAGGTGGTGAAGGACCTGACGCTGAAGGAAGCGCTGCAGGCCTCCGACCGGATCGCCGACATTATCGCGACAGGGCTCAAGAGCCGCGCCGACATCGCGTCGCTCGGGCTGGAAATCCTCGGCGTCTCGATCCGCGCGATCAAGCCGACGCCGGACACCGCCAGGGCGCTCGAAGCCGAGGCGCGCGAGGCGATTTTGCGAAACGCTGACGAGGCGATCTTCGCCCGACGCAATTTCGCGGTGGAACAGGAACGCGCGATTCGCGAGAGCGAACTCGACACTGAAATCGCCGTCGAGCAGAAGAAGCGCGCGATCCGCGAAACCCAGATGGACGCCGAGGCCAGCGTGGTCGCCAAGCAGAACGAGTTGCGCGAAGCCGGCATGGTCGCGGACATCACGCTGGAGGGAAAGCGCGGGGATTTCGTGGCGCTCAACGCGGAAAACACCAGGACACTCGCGGACGCCGAAGCTTACCGCGTCGGCGCGCTGATGAAGATCTTCGAGGGCGTCGATACCAGGGTGATCCAGGCGCTCGCCGCCGCGGGCATGCAGCCCGGCCAGTTGATCGCGCAGGCGTTCGGCGGGATCGCCGAAAAGGCCGAGCGGATCGGCCAGTTGAACGTCTCGCCGGAACTGCTCAACGCGCTGATGGAGAAGCCCAGGGAGACCACGCATGTCCGCCGCCAATGACCGCAAGGTGGTGCTGGTCACCCGCAAGACGCGGCTGGAAGATCTGATCGCGAAATACCTGACGGCCGCGCAAGCGAGATTCTATGTCGAGCATCTCGGCGCCGACTTCTCCGACTATCAGCGCGAGCACGACGTCTATCAGGCAGAGCGGCACCGCACCGTGCAGACGCTGGAGCAATGGGGCCGCTACCAGATCATCGACCGGAGTTTTCTGCCCAACTTCCTGTTCGGCCCCGCCGACATCGTGGTCGCGCTCGGCCAGGACGGCGTGGTCGCCAACACCATGAAATATCTCGACGGCCACCCGCTGATCGGCCTCAACCCGGACGCAAGGCGTTACGACGGCATCCTGCTGCCGTTCGTGCCGGACGATCTCCCTGCCCTGCTGCGCGAGGTCGCCACTGATAAGCGCGGCTTCAAGGCGGTGACCATGGCCAGGGCCACGCTGACCAACGGTCAGGTGCTCCATGCCGTCAACGAGCTTTTCATCGGCGCGCGCACGCACACATCGGCGGTCTATGAGATCGCGGCCGGCGATCACAAGGAGACGCAGTCGTCGAGCGGCCTGATCGTCGCCACCGGTCTCGGCTCGACGGCGTGGTTCAAGAGCATCGTCACCGGCTCGCTCGCCATCGCCGGCGCGTTCGGCGGCCAGACGGAGCCCGCGTCCTATCCGGCGCAAGCCTGGGATTCCCACGCATTGCGCTTCGCCGTGCGCGAACCGTTTCCGAGCCGCACCTCGCAGGTCCATCTGGTCTATGGCGAGCTGACAGGATCCGAGCGGCTCAGCGTCCGCTCCCTGATGCCGGAAAACGGCGTCATCTTCAGCGACGGCATCGAAGCCGACCGCCTGGAGTTCAATTCGGGGACCGAGGCGCAGATCACCGTGGCCGATCGGGTCGGCCGGCTCGTCGTGTGATGGGAAGCCCCGAAGGCCAAAGCCTTCCTGTGCAAAACGAATTATTTGCCGTCTGGGACCGTATCGCCTTCCCCTGCTTTCAGTGCACGCAACTGCCGAAAGCTCACGATGCGACCGGCAATCGCACTGGCCGCGACTGTCGACGGGCTCGCCAGCCAGACTTGCCCAGGCCCGGAGCGGCCTGGAAAATTGCGGTTGATCGCGCTTACCGTCACCTGGTCGGGGCGCTCGGAGACGCCGGGGCCGGCATTCACACAGGCACCACATCCGGGCTCGACCAGTTCGACACCCACGCGTTCGAACACGTCAAGCATTCCGCTCTCAACGCAGTAGTCCCGAACATCCTGGCTGCCGAACTGGAGAAAGAAACGTGTGCCGGGAGCGACCCGCATGCCGCGCCGCGCCGCCCATTCGAGCACGGCATGGTAATGTAAGAGATCCTCGCGCTTGCCGCCTGTGCATGAGCCGCCATAGGCGATATCGATCCCCACCGTCTCTGCCAGTTCCGATATGGCAACGCCGCGACCGGGATCGCCGGGCCTCGCCAGCATCGGCTCGAGGCTATCGCAATCGATTTCGATGAGGTGAGCCAGTTCGGCCCCTTCGTCGCTGCACATCCATGGCTCAAGCGGCAGATCGATGCCGCGGCGCTCCCTGACAAAGCGCTGCGTCTCCTCATCAGGCACGACGATTCCGCTGAAGCCGCCGATTTCCGCCACCATATTGGTCAGCGTCGCGCGCTCGTCGGTGGACAGGTTTGACAGCGCTTCGCCGCAATACTCGAACATTTGGCCGATCGCCCTTCCCTCGCGCACATAGGGCAAGCGCAAGAGGTGCAGGACGATATCTTTCGCCTCAACGCCGGCCGGAAGGCGGCCGCTCAGCCGCACACGGCATGTCCGCGGCACCTCGACACGCACCTCTCCCGTCAACCACGCGTTCGCCATTTCGGTCGTGCCGATGCCGAACGCCAAGGCGCCCAAGGCTCCGCAATGCGGCGTATGGGAATCCGTGCCGACGACCAACTGACCCGGCTTCACGTAACGCTCTGCCATGATCGAGTGGCTGATGCCTTCCGAACCGTCGCGGTCGGTAAGGTAGCCGTGCAGGCGCACCCCATACGTCTCGCAGAATTGCTGCTGCACCCTGGCCAATGCCTGCGCGGCTTCGAGCAGGCCGCGGGCGCGCCGCTCGGGCGCCATGCTCTGGTGGATGAAAGGCAAGTGATCACCGAAGCAGACGATGCTCGCACGATCATGCAGCGTGATCGGGTCGCCGCCCATTTCCCGCTCGAGAAAGCTGACGCACATCGGCGTTACGTATTCGTGCGCGTAGCGCCAGTCTGCCCGTGCGAAGACGGCGTCCCCGGGGCGAACCGCAGCCGAATTGCCGGCGATAGCGCGTGCGATGATCTTTTCGGCATAGGTCATCGGCCGCGATGCGGTGGTGCGCATGGCCGGCGACCATCCGTCTTTTCGCGCGCGCGCCAGCTTGAACAGCCCTCCGCGCCGAATGAGCTCGGCGGTGAGTTCGTCCTCTCCTTCGGTAAACTCGCTGACGGAAATGCTCTCGCCGCGGCGTATCCGTTCGATCAAGGCGAAATCGGTCGAGGTGTAGATGCCGAGATTACGGCAGTTCTGCCGGTAGATGCGCTCAAAACTTTCGGCGATCACCAGCCTGATGCCGGCGCACCATTCGGCATAGGGACTGGCCTCGCGCGACGAGCCCTTGCCGTAGCGGCGCCCGGCCACCGTCACGCCGAACCCGCCGGCCTTGACGCTGCCGGCAGACACCGGGAGGCGCTGACCGCATTTCAGACCGAGATAGGGATACTCCCCGAGCTTTTCGTCGTAATAATAGCAGATCGCGGCCGGGGTGATCTCGTCGGTCGACACGTCACTGCGCAGAGGCAGCGCCTCGGCCAGCGAGACGTCCGTCCCTTGCAACTGGCTTTCGACCACGTCGGCGTCTTCAGAGAGGAACAGGATGCGGCCGTCAAACCGGACCTGTCGAGCTGGTGCTGATGTCATAACGCATCTCTCATTCGGCAGTGATGCCGAGAGCGCGCACAAGTTCACCCCTCGCCTGATAGTCGACCTCGATCTGGCGCTTGAAAGCGTCCGGCGCGCCGCCAACGGCGATCATGCCCTGCTTGTCCAGCCAGCCGCGCATCGTCTCGGATGCAAGCACCTGGTTCACTTCCTTGTTCAGGGCATCAATCACCGGCTTTGGCGTGTTCTTCGGCAGCATGAGCCCGATGTAGCTGGTGATCTTGAAACTCGGAAAAGTCTCGCTGATCGACGGCACGTTGGGGAGCAGCGGGTCACGCCTCTCCGAGGTGACGCCCAGCACCTTGATCTTGCCTGCCGCCGCCAGCGGCTCGACCGCCGTGAACGCGCCGAACAGCATCGGTATCTGCCCGCCCAGGAGATCGTTCACGGCCACCGACGTTCCCTTGTAGGGAATGTGGGTCATGGTGAAGCCGCCGGCCTTCTGCAGCATCTCGCCGGCGTGGCGATGCGGCGTCGAGCTGCCAGGGCTGCCGAAACTCAAACTCTGCGACTTCTGCTTGCCCAGAGCGACCAGCTCGGCAACTGAATTGGCCGGCACGTTGTTGGCGACGGCAAGCAACAGCGGCGATGACGCGAGGTTGACGACCGGCTCCATCGCCTTCGAGAGGTCGAACTGGTTGCTGGTGGCGAGGTGCGGATCGATCGTCAGCATCGCATCCGTCACCATCAGGATCGTGTATCCGTCGGGCTCGGCGCGTGCGGCCGCCTGCGCCGCGATCATGCCGTTGGCGCCAGTCTTGTTCTCGATGACGACGGATACTTTGAGGTTCTCGCCGAGTTGCTTGCCTATGATCCGGGCCAGCGCGTCGGCCTGCCCGCCCGCGGAATAACCCACCAGGACTGTCATCGTTCGCGATGGATATGGCTGGGCCTTGGCAAACGGCATCATTGCAACCAAACCCATTGCGACGGCTGCCACACCGAGAATGCGAGCTTTCCCTCGAACCAGTTTGCCGGAAATCATACTCCGCCTCCTCCCTGACCGTGTTGCGTTGCGCGAAGGCGGGTTGACCGCTCTTGCCGTTCTTCTGTCTTGTTCACTGCTATGCGGGCACGCTCACAGCCGCGCTCAGAACGCGGGCCGAGCGCAGATCCGCAATCTCGCGTTCCGAATATCCGGCCGTCCGCAAAATTTCGTCGGTATGCTCACCGATGCGCGGCGGCTGGCGCTCGAGGCCGGGCCGTTCCTGCCCTTCGCCGAACTCGACCGGTAGCGCCGGGATTCCGACCAGCGGTCCCCCTCCGAGTCCAGATACGGCGGTCGCAAGCAATCCGCCATTGTCAAGCAGATGCGGATCGGTCGACAGTTCGTCGGGCCGGCCAACCCGCGAATAGGCCACCCGCGCCGCTTCGCATTTTGCCAGGATTTCGCCGAGCGGCATCCGCGCGATCCGCCGCTCCAACTCGGGCAGCATCCACTCGCGCGCTTCGCAACGGCTGGCGTTGCCTGCAAACCGGGGATCATCGCGCCAGTCGTCGAAGCCGAACGTTTCGCAGAAGCGCTGCCAGTGACCGTCCGAGGTGCAGCCGATGAAGACCTGACCGCCATCGGACGCGGTGAAAACATCATAGACACCCCAGGCATTCCTGCGTGCCGGCATCGGCGGCATCGGACCGCCGATGACCGCACTGCCGACGACGACGGCGCCAAGCATGAAGGTCGCGCTTTCAAACAGGGAGCTGGCGACCTTTTGCCCGACTCCCGTGACGTCGCGCTCGCGCAGCGCGGCCAGCGCAGCCACCACGCCAAATACGCCGCCGAGAATGTCGATCACGGGCGCGCCGGCGCGGAGTGGCCGGCCGGGCGGACCCGTCATGTAGGCGAGCCCGGACTGCATCTGCACGACTTCATCGAGCGCGCCGCGATTTTCGTACGGCCCTTTCAGGAAACCCTTCATCGAAAGGTAGACCAGATGTGGATTGACCTGGCGCAGGTCGTCCCAGCCGCATTTCAGCCGCTCGATGGTTCCCGGCCCGAAATTCTCCAGCACCACGTCAGCGTCCCTGACGAGCCGATGCACGATCGCCTGCCCCTCGGGCCGCTTCAGGTCGATCGCGATCGAGCGCTTGTTGCGATTATAGGTCGCGAAAAATCCGGCGGCAAAGCCCGGAAGGCGTCGCGTCGGATCGCCACCGGCAGGCTCAATCTTGATGACGTCGGCGCCGAGATCGGCAAACAGCACGCCCGCGCACGGCCCCATGATGGTGTGGCCGAAATCAAGCACCTTCAATCCCGCCAGGGGCCTCGACGCCGTCATCATGCAGCCCTTTTCCTGAATGCAGCCAGCGTTCCCGAACGCAGCGCGGCGCTCGGCAGGCGGTGTCCGACGATCCGCTCGGCGAGGCGCCCGGCCTCGATCAGCGCCTCGATGTCCAGGCCGGTGGCGATGCCCATCTCGTCACACAGCAGCGCTAGTTCCTCGGTGGCGATGTTGCCGGGCGCTCCGGGCTGGCCGGCGAACGGACAGCCGCCGAGTCCCGCCACCGCCGCATCGAACGCGGTCACACCGAGCCTCAGTCCTTCATAGGCGCATGCGATACCCTGCCCGCGCGTGTCATGCAGATGCAGAGCGATCCGCAAGTCCGGCCAGCGATCACGAACCGCGCCGACCGCAGCCGCGACCCGCCGGGGCGTCGCCCAGCCCATGGAATCCGCGAGCGCGACGTCCCGCACCTCAACATCGAATTCGCGTGCAACGGCAAGCCCGTCCGCCACCGTCTCCACGACCGCTGCGGGCGAGACGTCGCCGGCGAAATTACAGCCGAAGGCGGCCATGACGATGATCTTGGCGATCGGCACGCCGGCTTCCTGGTGCACCCGCACATATTTGCGCATGGCATCGAATTGTCCGGCGCGATCGCGGTTGAGATTCCTGATGGCGAAGGCTTCCGATGCGCTCAGCGAAATGAAACCGGCAAGGGTCAGCTTCCCCTTGAACGCGAGCGCGCGTCGCAATCCGCCCTCGTTGAACCACAGCGCCGAGTATTCGACGCCTTGCCGCGCAGTGAACCCCTCGACCACGGCCTCCGCGTCGGCCCAGCCCGGAACATGCTTGGCATTGACGAAGGAGGCGATCTGGATCCGGCGCAGGCCGCAATTGGAGAGCGCGTCGATCAGCGCGATCTTGTCCGCGGTCGCGATCGGGCCCGGCTCGATCTGAAAGCCTTCGCGCGGCCCCTCTTCGCTGATGACGACGCTGTTCGGCAGGTCCATGCGCCGCGGCTCCCCGGGGTGATCTTTTGTTGGTTGTGAGCTTGCCGCGTCCAGAGACATCTGACAAATATAATATCATGATCATTCTATTCTAATAATTAGATGGCGGAGCGATCACGGTGGCGTTGGGATTGCGGCAGATCAGATACTTCATCGCCATTGCCGACGCCGGCGTGCTGTCGAGGGCCGCGGAAACGCTCAACATTGCCCAGTCGGCGCTCAGCCATCACGTCGCCGCGCTCGAAAACGATCTCGGCGTAAAACTGCTCGAACGAAGGCCGCGCGGCATCGCGCTGACGGCGGCCGGACGCAGGCTCTACGAGCACGCCAGCGCTGTGTTGTCGGCGCTCGGCAAGGCGGAAGAGGATGTCCGGACCTTTAATGAGGCCGCGGCCGGTCCGGTCTACCTCGGCCTCAGCCATACCGGGATCTCCCTGGTCGCGCTCGATCTCATGAAGGCGGTCCGAACCAATGCTCCGGGCGTCTACCTGACAATCGTCGAAGCGCTGTCACCGGCGCTGACCGAGCGGGTGCTGTCGGGCACCGTCGATCTCGCGCTCGCCTACAATCCTCCCCGCGACGCCCGTCTGGATGTCGAGTTGCTGCTGGATGAAGATCTTTACCTCGTCGGACATCCGAGCCTGATCGGCCGATCGACCGGTCCGATCGCCTTCTCCGCGATTCCGCAACGAAGCGTACTCGGGTTGACGCCGATGCCGGCCTCGCGCGCCATCATCCAGACCCAGGTTCTACGCAATCAGGTCATTCCAAGCGAGACGCTCGAAGTCGATTCATTGCCGGCGCTG
Source organism: Bradyrhizobium sp. AUGA SZCCT0177 (assembly GCF_018130125.1). NCBI lineage: Bacteria > Pseudomonadati > Pseudomonadota > Alphaproteobacteria > Hyphomicrobiales > Nitrobacteraceae > Bradyrhizobium > Bradyrhizobium sp. AUGA SZCCT0177. The sequence goes on from NZ_JAFCMA010000008.1 coordinate 223,967, forward strand.
CGCATGGCGCTCGAGGCCGGCCTCGGCTGCGCCATTCTCTCCCGCGCCACCGTGCTCTCTGACCTTGCGGCGGAGAAATATCATGCGCGGCGCATCATCGATCCGCCGCTGACGCGCTCGCTTGGACTGATCGCGCTGGCGGACCGGCCGCAGACCAAGGCCTTCCTAGAGGTGCGCAAGACCGTGATCGAGGTCGTGCGCGCCGCCATCAGCGACAAGCGCTGGCCGGCAACGGAATACAGCCGGCGACGAAGCTCCCGTGCCGCCAAGGGGCGCAAAGCGGCAAAGCCACGGTGAAGCGGAAGGGCCGTCCGGGACCGGGTGGGCCGTCGGTGGCACGGGTTCCGCGCCCTTTTCGGGATTCTCCGTTCCTCCCCAATAGAACGAAACTTCGCCGACGACGTTGGTTTGTATGGGCACCGAGGCGCTTTTTTACGAGAACGCGAATGTCTGACTCACATCATTATTTCCTCGCTCACGCGCGCGAGGCGATCGGCAAGGCACGGCAGATGCCGCCCGGGCACGTCAAGAAGAGACAGCGCACGGTGGCGCGCGTCTATCACTTGCTCGCCAAGGAAGCCGCCTATGTACCCAACACTCACCACATCGACGATTTCAGACAAGCACGTGAACTCGAACGGTCGAACCGCAAGGAACTCAGCAACTGAAAACGGGTGCCCACATGCCGGAAACCAAAACCAGTCGGCAAATCTACGACGAGAGCATCAAAATTCGTCGGCAAGTCGATGACGGCCGACCGAGGCAATCTGAGGACGACATTCAGCGCGAGCAACTCGGACCGCGCGGGGTACCGGGACAGCCGGATCCCGCAATAATGGTCCCGCAGCGCAGGAAGAAGACCCCGTCGGATTTCGATCCCGGCCATACGGCGTGAGATCCACCGGCCCGACTGTGTCAGATCACGCTGCCGGGAATTGCGGGCGCCGAAGCGCCAATGATTGCGAAATCCGCTAGCGTTTTCCGGCGGATTGTCCCGCCGCCAGTTCCTGCGCCATCCCGACATGGTGTCGCAGCGCTGGAAGGGTCTTGCCCGCATGATTATTCTGCAACTGCCGCTTACAAATTCATCGCCGTGATGGATTTGCAGACATTGGCCTGAAGCCCGCCGGTTCTTAGAGAGATTCAATTCCAGCAAAGTTTTTTTTGTTCGCGGCGGCTGCTAGAGGCAGCCATCGCAAATGTTGTCTACATGGAAGTGAATCGAAGTGACTGTTAGCGCTGATTGCCGGCTCGTGGAGGACCATCGAAATCGAACCGAAAAGAGCTGTGCGCATCTGCTTATCGGCGCTGCATTCCTGCTGGCTGATTTCTCCGCTTCCACGACGGTCGCCAGCGCGCAATCGAGCGTTCCATTGCCGCCGGTGACGGTGGAATCGCCGACGCAAAGAAGCAAGCCCGCGCGCGCAACGGGGACATCCGCGCGGCGGACTCACGCTGCCGCAGCGCGCCAGCGAAATCGAAATGCTGCGCCTGCGGAGCCAACGCCGTCGGAGCGCGCCGCCGCTGCAGCAGCCGCGCAGTATGAAGCCAAGCTCGGCTATCGCGCGATGCCGAGCTCGACCACGCTGCGCACCGGCGCTTCCCCGCTCGACACCTCGCAATCAGTCAATATCGTACCCGAGCAGGTGATCAAGGATCAGCTGCCGCGCAATCTCGACGACGCACTCATCAATATCAGCGGCATCACCCAGACCAACACGCTCGCCGGCACCCAGGATGCCGTCATCAGGCGAGGCTTCGGCGACAACCGCGACGGCTCGATCATGCGCAACGGCATGCCGCTGGTTCAGGGCCGCAGCCTCAATCCCGCCGTCGAAAGCGTCGAGGTGCTGAAAGGACCGGCTTCGCTGCTGTACGGCATCATGGATCCCGGCGGCATCGTCAACACCATCAGCAAGCGTCCGGAACTCTACCAGCACGGCTCGATTTCGGTGCTGGGCTCGACCTTTGGTTCGAAACACGGCGCCGATGCGACCTTCGATATCACCGGCCCGATCGGCAAGGACGGTCTGGCCTATCGTTTCATCGCCTACGGCGTCAACGAGGACTACTGGCGCAATTTCGGCAATCGCCGCGAAACGCTGATCGCGCCGTCGCTGGCCTGGTATGGCGAAAACACCACGGTCCAGCTCAACTACGAGCACCGCGATTTCCTTTCTCCATTCGACCGCGGCACCGCGCTCGACTCCCGCACCAACAAGCCGCTTGCGATACCGGCGACACGCCGGCTCGACGAGCCTTACAACAACATGTGGGGGACGTCCGACCTGATGCAGGCCTCGATCGATCACCGGATCAACCAGGACTGGAAGCTGTACGCGGCCTACAGCTACAACACCGAAAGCTTCAGCGCCAATCAGCTACGCATCACCGCGGTCAATCCCGTCACCGGCATCATAACCCGCAGCAATGACGGCACCCGGGGTTCGCTCAGCAACGTCAGTTACGGCACGTCCTACCTGCAGGGCGGGTTCTGGCTCGGCGACATGCGCAACGACGTGCTGTTTGGTGGCGACGCCCAGTATCGCACGATTTACCGCAAGGACCTGATCCGGCAGGCCACCCCCAACGTGTTCAACATCTACAACCCGGTCTATGGCCTGCTGCAGCCGGGCACGACAGTTTCGGCCAGCGACAGCGACCAGACCGACAAGCTCGGCACAAGGGCGCTGTTTTTCCAGGACACGCTTCATTTGACCAACCGGCTCGCGCTGGTCGGCGGCATCCGATACATGGAATTCGAACAGCTGGCAGGGCGTGGACGCCCCTTCGTCGCGAACACCAATCTCAGCGGTGACAAGGTGCTGCCGCTCGGAGGCGCGATCCTCAAACTCACCGAAGAGATCTCCCTCTACGCGAGCTATACGCAGTCGCTGAAGCCGACTTCGACGATTGCGCCCCTCACCGGCGGTGTGGTGATCGGCTCCAACATCGCGCCCGAAGAAGGCATTTCGTGGGAGACCGGCGTCAAGTTCGACGTCAACAAGCGACTCTCCGGCACGCTGGCGCTTTATGACATCGACAAGAAGAACGTTCTGGTGTCGCAGCTCAACAGCGCCACCGGCGTGACCGAGTTTCGCACCGCCGGCAAGGTCCGGTCGCGCGGCGTCGAGCTAGACGTCACCGGAAAGCTGACCGACAGCTGGAGCATGATCGGCAGCTACGGCTATACCGACGCGCGGGTAACCGAGGACCCGGTCCTGACCGGCAAGGCGCTGCAGAACGTGGCGCTGAACACGGCCTCGCTCTATCTGGTCTACGACTTCGGCACGGCCCTGCCCGGCCGGCTCCGGGTCGGCGCCGGCGCGCATTATGTCGGCGACCGGCCCGGCGACGCAGCGAACACCTTCGTCCTGCCCTCCTATGTCGTCGCGGACGTGTTCGCGACTTACGAGACCAAATACCAGACCCTGCCCGTCATCTACCAACTCAACGTCAAGAACCTGTTCGACAACGTCTACTATCCCTCCGCGGTGAACAATCTGAACGTCGCCATGGGCGACGCGCGACGGGTATCGCTGTCGGCGACGGTGAAGTTCTGACAACAGGCGTTGCGTGTTCTACGGGCACGTGCGCGCAACATAGAATGATTACAAACTACGTATGTCCGCCCCGGGTAGCGGGGCGGACATCTCTTCGGTATTGTTCGGCAACGCTGTTTTGAACAGGCGGCGAATGCGACGAGCCCTGCCGATTCCGGCGCCAATCCCCGCGACATGTTTGTTCCATCCATGTTTTTTTCCGCCATGAGCACATACTCGATCAAGCCCGCGTTGTTGCAGGTCCATTCCGTCATTGGTCTTGCGATCTCGCTGGTGGTGGCCGTGGTCGGGATGTCAGGCGCGATGATGAGCTTCGAGGACGAGATCGGCGCCAGCCTCAATGCCGGCATCATGCGGGTCGAGGCCCGCTCCACGCCGATGCTGACGCCGGATGCGCTGGTGGCGCGGCTGCAGGCCGCCCAGGATTTAGGCAAGGTCTCGGCCGTGACGATGACGAGTGATCCGTCGGCGGCGGTGCGCATCCGCTTTGCCCGCAACGAAGGCGGCTCGCGGCCATCCTCGGTCTATGTCGATCCCTATGACGGCCGCCTGCTCGGCTCGCCGCGCGGCGAGGACTTTTTCGTCACGTTGCGCAAACTGCATCGCTGGCTGCTGTTGCCCGGCGACGGCAATGGCTACGGCCGGCCGATCAACGGCGCGGTCACGATCGGCCTGATCGTGCTCCTGATCTCCGGAATCGTGCTGCGATGGCCGCGCCGCGCCGGCAGCGTGAAAATATGGCTGAAGCCAAATCTGGCATTGCACGGCCGCGGCTTTCACCGCTCGCTGCACTCCGTCGTCGGCACCTGGGTGCTGGTGGCCTATCTGGTGATGGGGCTCAGTGGCCTCTGGTATTCGTTCGACTGGTTCAAGGACGGCGCCACCTGGCTGTTGTCGCGCCCCCCGGTCGCCGCAGCATCGATGCAAGCGAAGACGCAGCCGAAGATGCAGCCGAAATCGCCAAAGGGCACGGCCGCGACCGACACCGCCCCGATTGCGCTCGATCGCGTCTGGTCGACCTTCCTGCATGAACGGGACGGCCGCTTCACGACGGCCCTGCTGACGCTGCCGGCCGGTACGGGGACGGTCGTGCGGATCCGCGCCCGGGCGCCCGATGCCTCGCAGGATGCTGCGCGCGACGAATTCCGCATCGATGCCGTCACCGGCCGGCTGGTGTCGGCGGAGATCTACGCGGACAAATCGGCCGGCGAGAAAATCCTGGTAAGAATGTTCGATATCCACCGCGGCAGCATCTTCGGAGGATGGCCGGGCAAGCTCGTGTTCATGCTGGCCGCGGCCCTGATGCCGTTATTCGTGGTCACCGGCTTGTTGCTGTATCTTTCGCGCCGAAAGCATCGGCGTGCATCGCCGCCGGCGCTCGGGAGCCTGGTTCCAGGCGAATGAGGCGCCGCGCAGGCTTATGCACAGCTCGCCCGGATATTTTTGGCACACACTCACCGCATCGTCGCGAGCTGGACCGCCAGCGCGCACGCCTTGTCGTACTCGTCGAGATTGATCCACTCGTCGATCGTGTGCGGCTCGTTCTGACCCGCGCCGAAGGTCACCGTCGGAATGCCGTGGCGAACCATCCAGTTGGCATCCAGTCCGCCATTGGCGGCGCGGATGGCCGGCGTTGCGCCGATGCCGGACACGGCCTCGATCGCGCGCTTGACCACGGGCAGGCTCTCTTTCATGCGGAACGGATAATAGTCGGTCTCGGCCTTGAACTTGACGCGGCCTGATTTGCCGTCGCTGTTCTTCACGCTCTTTGCGGCTTTCTCGAACGCCGCCTTGTAGGCTTTCGTGATCTCCTTGAAGAACTTGCTGTCGTGGCTGCGGCTTTCGCCGCGCACATGCACATAATCGGTGACGACATTGGTGGCGTCGCCGGCCGGCCTTCCCTCGCCGCCGGTGACGGGGCCGACATTGCTGGTGCCCTGCAGCTTGCGCTTCACCACCTTGCCGAACCAGCCGCCGGCTTTCACGTCGGCGAGCGCCAGCGCCAGGATCATGGTCGAACTGATTCCGCGCTCGGGCGCGACGCCGGCGTGGGAGGCGCGGCCGAAAATCTCGACCTGCCAACGATCCGCACCGACGGCCCCGATCGTGACATTGGAGGCCGAGCCGCCGTCATAGTTGAAGGCCATGACCGGCGAGCCGAGTTCGTCGGTCTTGACGTGGCGCGCGCCATAGAGCCCGCTCTCCTCGCGCACGCAGAACAGCAGCGTGATCGGCGGATGATCGAGATTCTGCTTGGCAAGCTCGGCCGCCAGCGTGACGAGAACGCCGCAGCCGGCGCGGTTGTCGCCGCCGAGCGCGGTCTTCGCGTCATTGACGATTCTGCGCCCCGCCAGTTTTGGCTTGGCGCCAGCGCACAGCGGCACGGTGTCCATGTGGGTCATGAACATGATCCGCGGCTGGTTATGCATCGCGCCGCGGCCGGGCAGATCGACAATGAGATTGCCGGTCTCCGTCGGCACGGGAATGCGAGTGTTGGCATCGTCGAGGCGGATCGCGCTCGCCGGCACGCCACTTTCCTGCAGCGCCGCGCTGAGCTCGCGTCCGATCGCGGCCTCCTTTCCGGTCACGCCCTCGACAGCGAGGAAGCGCATGAGGCGGTCGGTGGCGGTTTTGACGTCGACTTGCATGGTGGGTTTCCTGATGAGGCGCTGCGGACCTCGTGAGCATCGTTCGGGACGGCCAGCTGCACAAGGCTACTTGGGATCAGGACTGGCATGCGGACGCCACTGTGCTCGTGGCGGCGGTCACGGTCCTTCAGCGAGACACCTGTTCAAATCCTGGGCGTACGCGGCGGTGACCTCTTTGTTCGGAGAGCCGGGGTTAAGGACCTTACGCGCATTGATCCAGTCGGCTTTGTTTGCAGAAAAGAAATCGGACAGCTTCCACCTCGTATAAAGGCCCTTCAAAAGCCCCTCGATCAGAAATCGGCGAGAATACTCCGGATTAAGGGCCTCATCCGGCTTATCATAAAGCAAACTTCCGGTCCCCAGAAGCTTGTCTGCCTTGCGATAGTTTTCCGGCAGAGTGAGCTGTGAATACCCTCTCCCATAGTATCGACGGCCGTTGCTGTGGGGCAGCGCGTAATTGGGTTTTGGCGGCCTGCCCCGAGCTCTGGCATATTTGGCAAGCACTCGAGCTATCGCAGCCTCCCGGCACTCCTCGTCCAAGCCACATCTCGGAGCCTCGCGAATAGGTGCAAGGCGGCCATGCGTCTCTCGATAAGCGGTCGCGATGATGTAAGCGAGCTGCCGCTTGTCCTCGTTGCCAACTCTTTCCCAATGATCGAACAAAAAATTGATGGTTCTGATGTGCTGGTCCTTCAGCTTGCGCTTCCCAAGGTCTATCAGAACACCATCCCTTTTTTCGTAATCCGTGATCTGAGCGCAGCTCTTGAAAAACGCCGCGCGATCGGGCCTGAAAGTCTGAGCCGAGGCGTGGCTGGCGATGACCAAGGCGATCGCTGCCAATATGAGTGGCATAGTTCTGTTATTGCGTGTTCTTTGGATCGACGGGGTTGACGCCCAAATCAGAAATGCTTGCGAAAGAAAAATCGAGCTAACCGCAAGGTAAATCATCGCCGCTACGGCCGACTGAACGAGCGGCAGTCCATTAGCAACGGCCCCCGTGAAACTTTTGAAGAACTTACGTGGGCAAAGGGTATTTCCCGCGGTTGGTCGAGAAAGTGCCCAGCAGTCAAAAGCTATCGGTCGATCAACCCGGATTAAGTGCCACTTCATGAAATCAACTGCCGGCTAGGATCGAGCCTGAAGAAGCACAAACCATTCTTGCTTGTTCAGATTGCAATTGGGCGCATAACTACCCCTCTTGTCTGGATTGTACGCCTCACATTCTGGGGTGCCTTGACTTGAAGATAGAAAATACTGTTCCGTGAGATTAAGAGTTTTTCGCGTTACCGAATTTTGTACGTTTCCTCCAATGACAACGACTTTCTTCGCTGCATTGTTAATGTCTACGACAATGTCGCAATGAGTTCGCTTGATGACGGGCGTTCTGTTTGTAAGCTCTCGGAAAACAGATCTGAAGAGTGATTTTTCCGGCTGCACATACGGGTCTTCTGTTTTTGCTACATGCCTGTGATAACAATAGAGATCACCGACACGTGGCTTGGTAATCGTGGGATCGCACGCACGATAGTAATTTCTTCCTGATCCCACCCCGACATCCTTGAGCGACTGCTGTACCGCCTCTCGGATGTATGTAACGTGCCCCGCTGTGGCTGTGAATCCTGATACCTCAGCCATTTTCATCACATGCGATATGAACACAGCGGACCATGGCACATCGCTCAGGCTCGCTCGCACCAGACTTTGAGCAATCGCCGCTTTCACACGGTCGGCGTTAGGTACTCTTGAAAAGTCTACCCCGTTTTGAATGGCATCCAACAGAACACTCAACTTAATTTCAGAACGAGGAAGCCTGGCGGGAGGCGTTGGGTCCAATGCTCCGCGATAATACCAGACCGACAGTCGCTCATGCGCTGCGGCCAATGTGTTGGTGCCTGACACGGACTCCCAGTGAGACAGTACCTGCCGCCAAGGAAGCTGTTCGAGTTCAATGGTCCGGTCGATCTCCTGATCGCTCTCAGTCTCTGCATGACCAAAAAACTCCATACGACCGGTATGATCAACGCGGTTACCAACAAACGTCTCATGCTGCTTGATGGCGACATCTCTGATTTTGCGCGCGAACTCCGAATGTGTTTGCGTTGGATGATAGGAGATCGGTTGTCGCGACCGGCACTTGGTCGACAAATCATCTAGTTGCTTGTCTGTCACACCTTGAGCAAGCGCTGCGGGTGCAACAAGACAAAAAACCACGCCAAGTAGCAACATTCGCAAATTCATGAAATGATTCCCTAATAGCAAAAAACAACAGATACAAGCTGCGGCTGTACCCGGGAGTCAAGGGTACCGGACCGTGAACCGCGAGCGGGCGGGACTATATCTTGAGGCAGCAGGATCCGGCGCTAGATGGAGGTGTCCAGATCGGCCACCGCCGGACGCGAGACGACGTAGGCGGCGCAAGCCAAAAAACCCGCCGCCACGGCCAGGGCGAGCGGCACTGACGGCGCGAAAGTGTAACAGAAGACAGCGAACCCGAACGCCATCCCCGCGCAAGCCATGATCTTGGCGGTGCGCGGGATAGCTCCGGCGGCGCGCCAATCGCGCAACGGCTTGCCCAGTGTCGGATGCTCGAGCAGCCAGGCCTCGAAACGCGGCGAGGAGCGCGCGAAACACGCCGCCGCCACGATCAGAAAAACCGCCCCCGGCATCAGCGGCATCACAAGGCCGATCACGCCGAGCGCGACCATCACCCAGCCCAGGCAAAAATAGATGATGCGCATCAGACCTGCCGCCGCCTGGCTCTCTGTTCAAGCAAGGATTGCTCGTCAGCTAAGGGGTGATCGCTCCCGGCTGACGCCATGCCTGGTATCGGTTTCTTCACGGCGGGAAATGAAATGGAGCGGGTGAAGGGAATCGAACCCTCGTATTCAGCTTGGAAGGCTGCTGCTCTACCATTGAGCTACACCCGCGTTGGGCGATCAACTAACACGCCATGCGGGCGGCCTCAACCACCCAGGAACCCGCAGGGAAACCGCCGGGAAACCGCCAAACGACGCCCGGCCGCCCGGCAAACTGGCTCGGTTCCGGCCAAAATCCGTGCCGGTCCGCCCCTTAACAGCGACAGATTCGCTGCCTATACTCTTATTTCCACAAACAACGAAAGGAGGTGATCCAGTGTCTCTTACCAAGCGCTGTCACCTCGCTGGGATCGCCCGCTAGGCTCTCGCACTTAGAGGCCTGGCAACGGGGCGCTCTCAGCCCTGGACCAGCGAGTTCAAGAGTTGGGGCGCGGCGGGAGGAATCCCGCCGCGCCTTTTTGGTTGTGGGCGCGGAATTGTGGCAACTCGCGACCAGAGCAATTCATCTGCACACAAGGAATTTTCGAAACACCCAACCGATCGGCCGGGAAGCGGCATTCGAAATATAGGCCCATTGTTTTCCGTCTTCGGTTGTCTGGTCCGAAATCCGAATGCGCTCGCCATTGGCGATCTTGCCGACGATTTTTCCGTTCGGCGATGTCCGGATGTTGAGGGGCGTGCCGGTCGGATCGGCGACGATGCACGTATTGCGATGCTGATCCGCTCCGCTCGACTGCAACTCCTGCCGTGTGCCGGAAAGTGCTTTTTCATCATTGCCGATGGTGCCGCCAGCATTGCCGGATTGCGCAAGGGCCGCCGCGACGCAGCCGGCGCTCACGAACGTGCCAAGCAAGACGATCTTCAGCACGGCACGTCTGGCGCTACGGCGAACGCTGCCCCCATCTCTTCCTCCATCGCTGGCGGCATTGTTCCGCAAGCCCGGGACGAGAGCAATAGGGCCGGGCTGTTCGATTCAGAGGTTCAGAAGCTTTTGAGCCGACGGCTCACGCCATCCGGCGCTGCCGGATTCTTTCCCATACCGAGGCCAATGCGATCGCCATGCCGGTGATCCAGGGAAGTACGGCGCCGTATTCCTTGACGCTGAGCAGCAGCGCCAGAATGCTCGTCACCAGCGTGAGCATCTTCGCCATTCCGCCCTGCCCGAACAGCGACACCAGAAACGGCAGGAACAGGATGAAGAGCGCGCCCAGGGTGACGTCGGCCATTGGGGGTGGTCTCGCTAACGCGAAGGCCGGTCAGAAGCCGCAGAGATTGACCGATCGCGGACGCGCGCCGCGGCGGCTTTCGACAATGTTCTCGCCGCCATTGGTGGCCGAACTGCCGTAATAGCGGTGATGGCCGGAGACATCGTGCCAATCGCCGGGCTGCGTCGATGCGGGCGACGCCGAATGGGACCGGGTGGCGTCACTGATGATCGAGGCTGGCTTGCGTTGCATGACCGTCTCCGTGGATGATGCGCAGTTGCTGCGTTCTATTCATCAGTCGTTAACCTGCCGCCGCGCGTTCAAGCACCGCGCCCCTATATCGTGTTTCCGGAATGTTTCGTGACCTGCCTCACCCGGCGATCGTCCGACACTTTGCTGAAACGGAATTGTCGAGACAGGCTTTTGCCAAACGTCCGCGCAGGTTCACGCACTTCGCTCGAAAACGCTTTAGCCAAGGAGATATCGATGCTTTACGCCATTCTGGCCTACCACGTGGAAGCCGAGGTGATGTCCTGGACGCCGGCGGAGGACGCCGCCCTGATGACCGAGTTGCTTGGGGTTCATGACCGGCTCAACGAACAGAAATTGTTGGGGCCGTCGGCGCGGCTGGGGGCGACGGGCAAGGCCCGCACCTTGCGAGGACCGGGCGCCGGGGTCGTGATCGACGGGCCGTTTGCCGAAACCAAGGAGCAGTTGCTGGGACTTTATGTCGTGGACTGCGCCGATGCCGACGCCGCGATCGCGGTGGCCCGCGACCTGCGCAAGGTCAATCCGACCGCGGTCTACGAGATCCGCCCGATCGCCCTCTATATTCCCGGCAAGCCGTTCCCGACCACGGAGGCGCCTGATGGTATCGCCTAGGGCTACGACGCTCAGGGCTGGAGTTTTGGCGGTCCGGTCAACCGGCGAATCACATCGCTGGCAAGCCTTACAACGCCGGAAATCACTGCCCCGATCAGCTCCAGAACGGCGCTCACGAACTCAAGCAGGCCGAGGAAATCAAACGACGGCACCGGATATCGGGTTCTCGTGATTTGCAACGATGGCGCCTACTTCCTTAGGCATCGTCTCTCCGTCGTCACCCATCTGACGTCCATCGGTGTTGACGTGACGGTCATTGCCGGCGGCAATCAAATTGCCGAAAACCGCATTCAGCGCTGGAAATACATTCACGTACCCATCGAGCGCTTCAAATTCGATCCGCTCGGCGATGCGGCGCTGATGATCCGGACCGCGCGAACGATCCGCTCGTTCAAGCCGCACGCCGTGCATCTTGTCACGCTCAAGCCCGCCATTTTTCCGGATTTGTGTCGATCGCCTCGCGTTTCCTCCACGCTTTTCCGAAACGAATTCTGATTACCATTCCCCGTTTGGGCCGGATGATGTCCTTGCCGAAAGCGCCCGGCCAACGGCGCTACCCGGTCGCAAGCGCGCTGACGCTCTTTGCGTTTCGCATGTTGGCACGACCGGATTGCGTGCATTTCACTTTCGAAACCAAGCACGATTGCGATTTTTGGGCAGAGCGTGGCATCGCCAACGACAAGAATTCTTCGCTCATCGACGGCGCCGAGCCCGATCTGTTTTATCCGCTGGAGACGCCGCGAACCGGTCCCCGACAAAAATTCTGTTCGCTTCCCGGCTTTTGAAGTCGATAGGCCTGAGTGCGTTTCTGATGGCGGCGCGCGACCTGGCTCATCGTCCCGACGTGGAGTTCATCGTTGCCGGGCTCCCGGACGATCATGATCCCGACGCGATTCCGCACAGCGATCTCGAACAGATGAAGGAGATCCGCTTTCTCGGTCACGTCAGGGACATGCCTGACCTGCTGCGGCAATGCGACGTCGTCTGCTTGCCAACAAGGTATGGCGAGGGCATTCCCCGTATCCTGATCGAGGCCGCCGCAACCGGTCTGGCATCGATCGTATCCAGCCATCCCGGTTGCCGGGAGGCGGTTGAAGATGGCGTTACGGGACAGATCCTGTCGGCGACAACGGACGCCGAGACGAGACCTATCTGGTGCAATCGTCAGGTACCTCGAAAGCCCCGGCCTTCTGGCCGCGCACAAACAGGCCGCCTCCCGGCATTTCCAATCACGGGAGTTCAATCAGGCGGCGATTGCCGATCGATTCACCAAACTGCTGGGCGTGCCTCCGGCACCATCCGCGAAATGATCGAGTGCGTCCCGTTCTGCAATTCCCGGCGGTACGCGGGCCGTGGACAACTACCGTAAGCGTGGGGTGACCACCCCGCATCCCAACGGGATCGCCCACCACGGAGGCTGACAGGCGGTCTCGCACCGTGGTTTTGAGCAGGGAGAAAGGAGCCCACCAGCGAGGAGCTCGTTCGAACTGGCCTCAAGCGGGCCTAATCGTGCCATCGGCGATTTACACCGAGGAGTTTATTCATTTGATTCAATGGCTTGAGTAGAGGATGAAGCCCGTGGCCCGCCTACGCCCTCCGGGCTTCGGCGAGGCAGCCTTCGCCAAGGGCGGCCAGAGTCCGTCTTCGCTTTCGCTGCGCTCAAGCTACGCCGGACACGCATCGACCAGACGGTCTAGCGCGGCTGCGCCACGCGTAGCCCGTCAGGGCGAAGCGTGGTGGGGGAAGAAGTAGTAACATATACGAACAAAATCAAGACATTATGGAAAAGTGCGGGCCTTTTCGACCCTTTGAAAGTCTTAGAGGATTTTCAGCGACGCCCGCACCGCGGCTCGGCCGAGATTCCTCCACCCGGTGTCGTGGCCGTCGTATCGCTGATCTCACGAAAAAGCCCCGCTATTCCCGGCGGGCAAGTGGGGTTAGCGTTTTAAAAAACGCGGGGCAATATTGCCGGATTTTCCCGAATCTTCATCAGGAGAACTACTGGCAAGGTCAAAGATTTCCTCGGCAGCGTCATGGCCTTCCGGAAACGGGGCTCGTGTTTCCAGGGCGAACATATCAGGGCACACAAGCGGGAGCGTGTTTAGCTATTCTTTGGACTTTGCAAGAAGGATGGCATCCATCGCAACGGACCATGCAACGGGTCTAATGCTCACGTTCAAATGGCGTGGGATTGAGCCTCACATCCGCCCCCGGTTCCGACTCTTCCCGCCCAATGTTGCAAAAATATCATAGGTGACTACCACTCCTTTTGTTAGGCTGAGATCAGAATTTAAGCTTTTCGACGTTATTTTAGACGCAAGTTTATTGTTTTGGCTAACGGGGATGGGGCAAATGAAATCCGCATATTTGGCGATCGCGGGCCTCATTTTGGCTGGCGGCCCCTTGGCAGCTGAGCCGTATTCAATAAATGATGCGCTGAAACAAGCCGTCCAAACCAATCCCGGCGTGGGCGAGGCGTCAGCAAATCGGCGCGCAACCGAATCCGAGCTTCGGCAGACCCAAAGCACCCTGCTGCCGCAAGTGCGGATCGAAGCTCGCTACGGTCCGGAAAAATTCGACCAGAGCAATCCGGTTGTAAGTTCAAGCGCATTGCCCGTTCCGATCGCCGGAAATGGAGCGTGGCGGAATGGCTCGCAGGAATCAGTGGTCGTCCGGCAAGTCCTTTTCGATGGCTTTGCTTCTATCCACGACATCTGGCGCCAATCTGCCCGAGTCAACGCTGCAGCGTTTCGCGTACGCGAGCGGACAGAGTTGATCGCTCTGGACGCTGCCGAGGCGTATGTCGATGTCGTGCGGTACCTGCGGTTGGTGGGCCTTGGCGAGCAGAACGTTGCCAGCCACGAGAAGATCTTCTCGAACGTGAATACGCGGTTCTCGGGCGGGCGGGCCGGCGAAGGCGACCTCGAGCAGGCCCGGGAGCGCGTCGAAAATGCGCGCGCCACTCTCGCTGAGCTTCGCAGGAGTCTGGAAGAAGCGCGGGCAAAATACCGCAAGGTTGTTGGGCTTGAGCCCTTCAATTTGAGATTCCCCGGCCCCCTCGCCGGATTGCCAAGCACCAAGGATGAAGCCTTGGCGGTGACTACCCGTTTCAATCCGACCATTCTGGCCGCGCAAGCGGATGTTACCGCCGCAAAGCATGCGTACCGAGTGACGGACGGCGCCTTCGTTCCAAATTTCGCCCTCGAAGGCCGCGCAACTCACAACGATAATACGTATCCCTATTTGGGCGCTACCCACGATAGTTATAGCGGCAAAGTAGTGATGTCCTGGGACATCTTCCGGGGCGGCCAAGATGTCTGGCGCCGCTCGGAAATGGCCGAGCGCCACACCGAGTCCACGATGCGCCATGCGCGGTTGCAGCGCGACGCGCTCGAGTCGATCGACAAGGCATGGGCGGCGCGGACGATTACTGCAACCAGGGTCGCCGCCCTGGTCCGGCAGCTGCAGGCCGACCGGAAGACGATTGCCGCGTTCGACAAGGAATACGAGCTTGGTCAGCGCTCGCTGATTGATCTCTTGAACGCACAGAACCAGTACTTCAATGCGGCTGTATCGCTCACCTCCTCGCGTGGCGTTATCGTTTTCGCCGACTACCAGCTGCTCGCGGCAATGGGAACGCTTCTGGAATACCTCAAGGCCCCGCCTCCCGTGGATGCTGCTCCGCTCGACATCGGACCGGGCGGACTGGTTCCCTACAAATTTCCTACGCTGCGAGTGACGCTGCCGCAGACGGGGTCGGAACCTCTCCGCGTATCTAATGCTCCTGTCGGTGCTCAGGTTGGCGTGACCTCCTATGCAGCAGTTGACCCCCAAGATGGCTTCAAGGATCGCTGGCCCCGTGGGACGTCTGCAGCTAGAATGATCGGCGCAATGGAATGGTTCGCCGAAAAACGAGGCCACAAGCCGGAGGGGTCGGTTGCTTTCGTGAACCCGAATGGCCCCAACGCCATGGCGTACGCCGGCGCCGAAAAGGGCAAGCCTCATTGGCTGCTGACAGCCTTCGCTCCCGAAAAGTGAGCGTTGCAGACTTGCAAGTGCGGGCCGCAATAACGGCCAGTGCATCATAGTTAATGGGGCCCGATTAACTGTTTGTCAGGATATTCGCGCCTCGCGAATGATTCGGTTCGCAGACTGCTGTAACGTGACAGTTTCTGGCCGCGCTCGATATTTCGCTGGTCTGGTTCGTTTTCGATCAGAGGCTTTAGATTTTGTTGTTTCGGACGCCCAAGTCGGCCAAAGGCTGGCCATCCAATGATGAGCCGGAAGCGACGGTCGTTGCTTCGACCAACGCAGACACGCTCCGAAGCGATCCCCTCGCCGCCTCCCTGACCTATCTGGCTGCCCACCACGGTCGCGCAGTAAGCCGTGAGGCACTGCTCGGGGGGCTTCCAATACTTGATGGTCGACTTTCCGTTGCCTTGTATGACCGGGCAGCCAGGCGTGCCGGCCTGGAAACTGAGGCGGTCAAGCGCGCCATTCTCGACATTCCTGCAATGGTTCTTCCCGCCGTTCTGATCATGAAAGACGGGACTGCGCTGATCCTCCTCGGGATCGACGCGAAAAACCAAAGCGTTAAGGTTCTCGATCCGGCGTTGGATCGGAGCAATCCTCGGATTGCGGGCGTTAGTTCGCTGATCGCAAACTACACCGGTTATGCGTTTCTTGTCAGGGCGGCAGCTGAAGCTGACGCACGCGCAGTCGCTGCGGGAGACCTCCCGCGGACCCATTGGTTCTGGTCAGTCGTCAAGCTGTACTGGCGCAGCTACGGCCACATCGCGCTGGCTGCCTTTCTGGTCAACATGCTCGCGCTTGCCACGCCATTGTTCACGATGAGCGTCTACGATCGGGTCATCCCTAACGGCGCGATCCCTTCGCTCATCGCGCTATCGATCGGGCTTGGCCTCGCGATAGTTTTCGACTTTGTACTTCGTGCCGTGCGAAGCCGCATGATCGACGTGACAGGCAAGACCGTAGATGTCGTGCTCGCTGCGAATATTTTTGAACACGTGATGGCCATCAAGCTGGCACAACGTCCCGGCTCGGTCGGTATCGTTGCCAATCAGCTCCGCGACTTCGACTCAGTGCGCGAGTTCTTCACTTCGGGCAGTGTGGTATCTGTAACCGATTTGATTTTCGCACTCCTCTTTATCGGTGTGCTGTTCATCGTCGCGGGACCGTTAGCCTGGATTCCGCTCATCATGTTACCAATCATGATCGCATTGGGCCTGACGATGCAGCGTCCGCTTGACCGCGCAATGAAACGACTGCAGGCGGAATCCTCTGCGCGCCACGGCGTTCTCGTCGAATCGCTTTCCGGCCTGGAAACGGTCCGCGCGACCGGTGCCGAAGCCCGGATGCAGACGGCCTGGGAGCGGTCGGTCGCCGCCACGGCACGGTCGGGCGAGGATGTTCATTTCTGGGCATCGCTCACCTTAACGAGCGCAAACGCTGCACAGCAAATAACCAGCCTTCTGTTGGTGGTTGTCGGTGTTTTTCTTATCCTCGATGGCAAGCTGACCGTTGGCGCCCTCGTCGCGGCCAATATGCTGGCCGGCCGCGTCCTGTCCCCGATCGCCGGCATTGCCTCGGTAATAACGCGCGGGACCCAAACCTTCGCGGCGCTCAAAGCGATCGACCGCATCATGTCGCTGGAGCGCGAACGGTCTCCGCAGCGGGCCTACGTTGCCAGGAAAGTCAGCGAAGGCCGCATCAATTTCGAGAACGTCTCCTTCGCCTATCCAAACGCTCCTGGCAAAGCGCTGGATAAGGTCTCGTTCAAGATCGAGGCCGGCGAACGGATCGGCATTATTGGACGTGTCGGATCGGGAAAAACGACAGTCGGGCGCCTTTTGCTCGGTTTCTACGAAGCTCAGGAGGGACGAATTCTCGTCGATGGCGTCGATTCGCGTCAATACGACCCTTCGGATCTTCGCTCCGGCATCGGATTTGCGATGCAGGATACCGACCTGTTCTTTGGAAAATTGCGCGATAATATTGCTTTGGGCAGGCCCGAGGCGAGCGATGAAGAAGTCCTCGCGGCAGCGCGACTGTCGGGGGTAGAAAATTTCATCGCCGGCCATCCGATGGGCTACGATATGCCCATTTCGGAAGGTGGTCGCAGTCTGTCTGGCGGACAAAAGCAGGCTATCGGACTGGCGCGCGTACTGATCCGAAAGCCGCGCGTTCTGTTCCTGGACGAGCCAACAGCGCATTTCGATATCAGGAGCGAAGCCGAATTCCTGGAGCGACTGAAAGCAATGCGCGGAGAGCAGATGACCATCATCATCTCCACTCACCGCCTCTCGCTTCTCGGAATGGTTGATCGTCTGTTGTTGTTCGATAACGGCCGCCTGGTGGCGGATGGGCCACGTGACAAAGTTTTGGCCATCCTCAAAGGTCAGCCGACGGCGCCTGCAGGCGACGGCAACCCGCAGCCCACTCAAAGGGCAACCTTGGTACAAAAGCCCAATGCCTCCATCTGACTTTGCCTTTGCCAACGACGTCCGCGCCGCGGCTGCTCTGCGCACGCCGCAGACGTCCCGCATGCTCCTGTTCACCTTTCTCGCCTTGCTGACGACCTTTCTGGTCTGGGCCCATTTTGCCGTTCTGGATGAGGTCAAGCGCGGCAATGGACGGGTCGTGCCCTCGCGCCAGACTCAGGTGGTCCAGACTCTCGAAGGTGGTATCGTAGGCGATATCCTGGTGCAGGAAGGGGCGATCGTACAACAGGGACAATCCCTGATGCGTATCGACGACACCAAATTCGCGTCGGAGTTCGGCGAAATCAGAGAGCGGCGCGCAGCCATGGCTGCTCGCGTGGCGCGCCTCGAAGCGGAAGCACGAGGACGAACCGAAGTCACGTTCCCTGATCAGCTTGATCAAGTAGTACCCGCTGCCGTCGCGACAGAGGCGAGCGTCTTCAAAATGCGCGCACAAAAGCTGGCGCAGGATGTTGATGTGTTGAATCAGCAGGTAACTCGTCTCAGCGGCTCCCTCAAATTGCTCGATCGGGAACTCACCCTCACGCGCCGATTATACGAACAGAAGGTCGTGCCTGAGATCGAAATGCTGCGGCTTGACCGTCAGGCGACTGAAATGCGGGGGCAGCTTGCCGAGTCACAATCGAAGATCGCCTTTGCAGTAACCTCATTTCGATCACAAGCCGACGAGGATCTCGCCAAGTCAAAGGGCGATTTGGCCGTCCTTGATGAGAACATCAAATCGGCGCAGGACCGCGTGCGGCGTACAGACCTCAAGGCTCCAGTGCACGGCATCGTTAACAAATTGAACGTCACCACCCTTGGCGCGGTGGTGCAACCCGGCGCCAACGTGATGGATATCATTCCGCTGGACGATTCCTTGCTGGTCGAGGGCCGGATTCGGCCGCAGGATATTGCGTTCATTCGCCCCAACCAGGACGCGGTGGTCAAGATTTCTGCCTATGATTCTTCCGTTTACGGCTCGCTCAAAGGCAAGGTTGAGCGCATAAGCGCTGACACCATCGTCGACGACAAGGCCGAGAAATCGGAGCGTCAGGAAACATTTTACCGCGTGATGGTCCGCACCGAAAAGAACCATCTCGGAACTGCCAAGAATTCCCTGCCGATCATTCCCGGCATGATAGCGACGGTCGAAGTCCTCACCGGCGAGAAATCGGTTCTGGATTATCTGCTCAAGCCGGCACGTACCTTGCGCGACGACGCCCTGCGCGAACGTTGAGCGAGGGCGGTTTGCTTAACGGATCGTTGCCTTCGATTGTTCAATTTTGAACGATCGCACAAACCGGTGATTGACCGGTTTTTCGACATTACTCTCCAAGCGCCCCCATATTTAACTTCACATAAGAAGCGAAGGCGCAGGCTGCGTCCCGATAACAGATTGGGGCGGAAGATCGACGCAAAGACGTTGACTGACGTTCCGGACAGGGGACGTCATGATACCGCACTTAAATTTGCGGAAGCTTCGCTCGTCCGTATTGATTGCTGCGCTTACTGTGGCGGCCATCGTTTGCGCAGCCTCCCCTTCATTCTCAGCGGATGAACCGTTGGTTGTCGACACAACCAGCGATTTCATGACCGGCTCCGACCGGCCGCCCGCGACTTTCTTCAGCATCAACGCCGTACTGGCGAAGCTCGATCGTCAGCGCGGCCGCGGACCTGATGCCGTTCGCCTTGCCTCGCTCCCTCCTTCGCATACCGCGACGGATGCACCGCTCGCGGTAAAGGAAGTGCCGACCGTCGGCCTGGAGCCATTCGGGCTGTTCACGTTCCGCGCGCCTGACGGCCTTCTTTGGCGCAAGTGGCGGGGCGTCGAAGCCGCCATGGCAAAGGAACAGGCTGTCCTGGATCAATGCCGTAACGATGCCGGAAATTGTCCTGCCAACGCTGCTCAGTTCCAACGGTTGATCGGCGCGGTCAGTTCAAAGTCCGGACGCGACAAACTTGAAGAAGCCAATCACGGCGTCAACGCGGCGATCCGCTATGTCAGCGATTATTCCCAGCATGGCGAAGCTGATCGCTGGAGCACCCCACTTGCGACGTTTGCGACCGGGAGAGGCGACTGCGAGGATTATGCGATTGCCAAATATGTTGCACTGACCGCGGCGGGATTTTCGCAGAACGACCTCCAGCTCGTGCTGGTTCGCGACCGCGCCGTCCGTCAGGATCATGCCGTGCTGGCCGCTCGTCTCGACGGCCGTTGGCTGATCCTGGACAACCGGCTTTCCGCATTGATTGAAGACTCCGACGCCTCGAGCTTTACGCCGCTGTTCGCCATTAATCAGCATGGCGTGCATCTGTTCGCCGCGCCTTATGCGAAGCGCGGGATTCCGGATGGGCAGGTGGAAGCCGCACCGGCGGCCTCGGCTGGCGCAGGGACGCCCGACTGGACGGGTTTCGAGCCGGACAGCGAAAATATGTCGGGCGGCGGCCTGATGCTCTTGATGTGATCAAAGAAAAGGGGCGCATCCGCGCCCCTTCCGAATAGACCCAGTTCAGCCTTCAGCTGGTGAACTGAATGTTGTTCGCCGCCAAAGTTGCTGCATTGTCGAGAACGGCGAGAGTAACCGCGACGCTCGCCGCTCCACTGCCGTCCGCATCGTACAACAACTCATGTGTCGCGGTGTTGAAGTGGAGGCGTTCACTGCCGGAACTGAAGGTATTCGTCGCGTCCGCCGAGAATATGCCAGTAGCGTCACCGCTGGTCGGCAATCCACCGCCGAACCCGGCGGAAGAAATCTCGAAGACATCGCCCTGTCCGGCCGTGAAATCAACGATGTGGTCGATTCCTTCCAAAGATGAATCGTAGTGGAAGCGATCGGCTCCTCCGCCACCGGTCAGATAATCGGCACCTGATCCGCCCGTCAAAATATTGGCATTGGTATCGCCGATGAGCGCGTCCCCGAAACTGGAGCCGATCAGGTTCTCGATGTTGATGAGAATATCGCCGCTTGCATCTCCAAGCGACGTTTGCGCTCCAACGGTGTTGAGGTTGACTGTTACCCCTGCGGACGAGCCCGAATAGCTGGCGATGTCTCCACCGCTGCCATGCGTCCCACCGTTGAGGGTGTCGGCACCTGCCCCACCGATCAGGATGTCATCACCGCCGCCACCGTTCAAGGTATCGTTCCCACCGAGACCAATCAGGGCATTGGCATTTGCGTCGCCGGTGATCGTATCGGCAAAACCGGAGCCGATAACTTTCTCAAAATTGCTGAGCTTGTCACTACTGGCATCACCCGTCGATGTCTGTGCTGTGCCGACCAGGGTGAGGTCGACAGTCACGCCCGCCGACGAGTTCTGGTAGCTGACCGTGTCCCCGCCGCCGACGCTGTGAGTCCCGCCGTCCAGAGTGTCGGCGCCGAGTCCGCCGATGACAGTATCGTTGCCACCCAAGCCATTGACGATCTCGCCGGCATTTCCGGAAACCAGAAGGTCATGCGAGGCCGTTCCATTTATCGTTGTACTGAGCGGTGTGGTCGTAACCGCTATCGTACCGGTTGAGGTGTCGCCGTCTGCATCGGTTGCGGTGACGTTAAAGCTGAGCGGCTTGGCCTCGCCACTCGTGAACTTCAGATAGCCGACACTTTCGACGGCGAATTCCGCGCCCGACGAATAGATCACCTCGGTTCGATTGTACCCGTTTACGGTAAAGACCGAAATCTGATCGCCGTCTGCTGCGCTTATGATGTAGCCACCACCAGGGGCCGCTGCCCCCAAGGGCACAAGGACACCGTTCTTGTAGATCTGTGTGATGGTATCCTGCCCATCGTTGCTAAAGTCGGTGTCGGAATTGGCATCATAGGCGCGCAACAGGATCTGCGACGTACCGGACGTGTCGACCGTAAAGCTGAACCCGTTAACATCATAATGGGCCAGCGTCGAAGTTATACTGTTGTTTCCGCCACCGTCTACCGTCGCACCTGTGGCAAAGTCAAACCTGAGAAGTTCACCGCTACCGACGGTAGTGCCGCCGGCACCGAAGCTTGTGGTGCTGCCACTGTTGGTTCCGTTCACACGAGGGTGTGGCGAAGCAGCCGCGGAAATCACGATATCGTCGTTCAACGCTCCTTCGATCACCTTGAAATTCTGTGACGACGGGTCCGAGAAATTCGACGGCGTAATGCTGCCGCCGGAACCATCGTCCAGAGGACGGAAGAATCGCACGGTATAAACATCCTGGTTCTGATCGACCGTGCTGGGCGACAGGGTTACCGTGAAGACGGTAGTGCCGCCGTTCCCGAGCGCGTCGGCGCCTATCTTTCCCGTCAAGACACCGGTGGCAAATCCAAACAGGTGAATATCCTGTCCGCCGGATTTCACGGTGACCGCGCCGGTCGTCTGCAACAGCGCGTTATTCGTACCGGTAAAGACCAGGCTTCCACCATCGGCACCGATGCTCTGGTGGAAATTCAGAGCTCCGCTGCCGATCGAATTGGCCCCGTTCTCGATCACCATCGATTGCGCGGCAAAATTGACGGGCGCGTCGTCGTCGAACGTGACGTTGAGCGTACCAACGCCATTGTTGCTGGCGCTGTCCGTCACACGATACTGGAGTGCAAGCAACGCATCGTTTTCGTTGGCCCCGGTGGCTTGCATGATGGGAAGCTTCAGGTTGAGGGTATAGGCTCCTGTTGACGGGGTGACGTCGACTGTGAACAGGACCGATCCCAACCGCGCACCTGAGGTAATCGTCGCGGTGAGCGTATTTCCCGACCACCCATAGCTGACGTTTTCCTGGCCGACTGTTCCAGTCCCGCCATTCAGGTTGGCAAAGCCAAAGGTGAGCCCCCCACTGCCTCCCGAGCCGGTCAACGTTCCGCTGAGGTGGGCGGCATTGGTGGTTGTATTGTCGTTCGTTCCGCCCGCGAGACCGTGCGCAAGTCCTTCATCGTCAACTACCGCGGCGAGCGTATTTCCGACCGGCGAGTAAGCGACGGGAACCGTGGTCGTCCCGGTGGTCTGCAGTTGCTCGTATTCCGTGCCACCGCTGAACACCGAGGCGATCGAATTGCCGATCGAGACCTGGTTCGTGATTTCCGCATCGGTGTAAGACCTGGTCGCAGAGCCGCTGGTCGCACCCGCCACAATGGTGACTTGCTCACCATTGGCCAGCGCGAACACCAGGTTGGTGTCGGGGTCAATGGCACCAGGCGAACCCGTCAATGTCACGGTATAGGTAATCGAACCGCCGCTTTCCGATATAGTCGTGGCGGACGTTGTCAGCGTCGCCGTCACCGGATCGCTGTCGTCGGTGATGGACACCGTGGCGGTATCGGTGGTGTTCAGCGCCTCGTAATTGCCGCCGGTGGTGCCCTGGATCGCGACCGGGTAGCTCTGCGGATCGATGTACGGATCGTCGCCGTTGTGCACCACCGCGAACGCGGTCGAGGTCCCTGCCGACTGGCCGACCGGGATGGTGATCGTCGCGCCGTTGTCCAGCGTGATCACCAGCGCCGAACCCGTCACCGGGTTCGACACCGTCGCATTGATCGTCGCCGTCGCCGTGCCTTCGACCACCGACACGTCGGACAGCGTAATCGTGGTCACGTCCGCATCGTCGGTGACCGACACCGTGGCGGTATCGGTGGTGTTCAGCGCCTCGTAATTGCCGCCGGTGGTGCCCTGGATCGCGACCGGGTAGCTCTGCGGATCGATGTACGGATCGTCGCCGTTGTGCACCACCGCGAACGCGGTCGAGGTCCCTGCCGACTGGCCGACCGGGATGGTGATCGTCGCGCCGTTGTCCAGCGTGATCACCAGCGCCGAACCCGTCACCGGGTTCGACACCGTCGCATTGATCGTCGCCGTCGCCGTGCCTTCGACCACCGACACGTCGGACAGCGTAATCGTGGTCACGTCCGCATCGTCGGTGACCGA